>JANLWJ010000221.1:0-10685 GCA_031364455.1 Actinomycetes bacterium
AGCGCGAGAACTGGTAGAGCCCGTAGTAGCCGGCCGGGTTCACCGCCCGGGGGTTGCCACCTGACTCACAGGCGGCCAAGGCACCCCAGTTCAGTCCCTCGGCCCCGGTCGCAGGTGCCGCGAAGGGACGAACCTTGGTGCCGTAGATCACGATCTCGCGGACGGGTTGCCGGGTCACCCGGCGGTTGAGCTGGTCCTGCCGGACCGTGACGCCGTCGTGTCGGACGACGCGCGTGACGGTCACTCCACGACCATCGCGCCCCCGCTGAACGATCTTCACGACGCCCTCGTATCGAGAGGGATCGGCTCGACGCACGACCGCGTGGTCGATGGTGAAGCCCCTGCGGACTCTTCGGACGTCGACCCTGGTGACGATGATCTGCATCCCGGTCTCGACCTCGTGGCCGAGACCGACGTTGACGAGGTCTTCGCGGCCAAGCCGGACGCCGGCCTCGCGGAGCAGAGCGGCCACCGACTGGGCGGTGGTCACCACCGTCGTGCGGCGTTGGTCGTGCAGAACGGTGACCTGGTCGGGCAGCTGGACGCCGACGCGGGAACCGGTGAGGGGTAGTCGCTCCGACCGTGAGGCCGAGAACTCAGCGTCGGTCAGCCGCATGTCGAACTGATCGAGAGCGGCATCGACAGTGAGCTCGGTCGTCCAGATCTGAGTCGGTTGCCCGTCGATCACCACTTGGAGCTGTCGCGCGTGCCGGACGGTAACCGTTGCGACCGCGTCCAACGATGTGGCTGGCTCCGGCTCCACAAGGTCGCGATCGGTCACAACGACACCTTGCTCGTCGAGGAGCTCAGCGACCGTGTCGGCGTGCGTCTCAACGTTCGCCGAAAGGCCGTCGACGCTGAGCTCAACTTGGATGTCACTGTGGGTGAATCCGGAGACGCCGAGCAGGAGGGCCACCACCAGGGCACCCTCGAGAACGACCTTCAGCCGACCAGACACCCGATCGACGCTAGCGGTGACCACCCCTCAAGAGCCAACCGTCGTCCACAGCCCCCTGCTCCAACCGGGTGAGCCGGGGGCCGAAAGGGTGAATCTCAGGTAGAGGCTCACCCAGCTTGGGCCGCTGGACAGGCGGGTAACCCGATCACCAGGCCCCGAAGGCTCGCTCGGTGTTGGTGGCGACTGTGCCGGCCATGGCCTCCACCTCGACTCCCCTCACCTGCGCCATCGCCCGCAGCGTGACCGGGATGAGGTACGACGCATTAGGGCGTCCGCGGTAGGGCAATGGCGCCAGGAAGGGGGCGTCGGTCTCGACGAGCAAGAGGTCGGCCGGGGCGAGCGCGAGAGCCTCGCGAAGGTGGTCGTTGGCCTTGAAGGTGACTGGTCCGGCGAACGACATGAACCAGCGGTGCTCGGCGCACTGCGCGGCCAGCTCGGTCCCTCCCGAGAAGCAATGGAAGACGACTCGCTCGGGAGCACCCTCATCGATCAGAACTCGAACGACGTCGTCGTGGGCGTCCCTGTCGTGGATGACCAGTGCCTTGCCCAGTTCCTTGGCCAACGCGATGTGGCGGCGGAAGGACTCCTCCTGCGCATGCAGACCATCTGGCCCGGTCCGGAAGTGGTCGAGCCCGGTCTCTCCGATGGCCACCACCCGCTCCTCCTTGGCCAACTCGCCGATCTCGGCGAACGCCTCTTCGAAGGTGCCGGCGTCGGCCAGCCGGGGAGCCTCGTTCGGGTGCAGCGCGACGGCAGCGACCACTTGCGGATGCGTCTTCGCGACCTCAACGCCGAAGCGCGAGCTCGCGACGTCGTAGCCGACCTGGACGATCCGGGTCACTCCGACAGCCGCCGCGTGATGCAGCGCCTCGTCGACCGAGAGCCCAGGGCCATGCTTGTTGACGTCGTAGGTGATATCGAGGTGGCAGTGACTGTCGGGAACCGGAACCGGGAGCGGCTCGGGCCGCTTCGGCCAGCTACCGGCTCCTGGCGCTGGCGCCATGGGGGACAGATCGGACACGACGCCATCGTTGCAGATCACGAAAGAGTGAACTCCCTGGACACCGCCGCCAGCAGACCACACGATCAGGACGCCGGGACTGCCCGTACCGACGACCCCCTTGCGCGGAGGACCCATGCCAGCCCGCCTGATCGCCTCAAGTGCCGCCCTCGCCGTCGGAGCCGCTCTTCTTCTCGCTCCCCCTCCTGCCGCTGCCGGCTCGGAGTGCTCAGCCTTTGGCTCGACCCCGGAGTTCGCCGGCACCGTGCCAACGGCCGAAGAGGTACTCGGGTTCGACCTCGGAGACCAGGAGACGTCGCCGCGGCAGATCCAGCAGTTCGTCGCTGCCGTCGACGCAGCGAGTGATCGGGTGACCAGCGGCAGCGCAGCCACCTCGGTCAACGGCCGACCGCTTCCGTACGCAGTGGTGGGTGACCCTTCCTCGGTGACCCCTGAAGCGCTGGACGTGATCAGTAATCAGGCGCAGCGGCTGCGTGACCCTCAGCTGTCGGCAGCTGCCACCGAACGCCTGGTCAACAGCACCCCAGCCATCCTGTGGGTGGCTGGCAACGTGCACGGCAACGAGGAGAGCGGAGCCGACGCCGCCCTGCAGGTGCTCTACGAGCTGGCCGACCGCACCGACTGCGTGGCCGACACCGTGCTCGGCAGTGCCATCGTCGTGATCTTGCCGACGCAGAACCCCGACGGCCGATTCCTCGACACCCGGCGCAATGCCTACGGTTTCGACATGAACCGCGACTGGTTCGCACGCACCCAGCCCGAAACCGACGGCAAGCTCGAGATGCTGCGGCGCTTTCCGCCGATGCTCTTCATCGACGCTCACGAGTTCGGCTACTCCGACTACCTATTTCCGCCTCACGCCGACCCCGAGTACGCCGAGACACCTGACACCGCACACGACTGGATCTTCGACGACTACAGCCCAGCGATCGTCGCCGAGTTCGAGCGCGAGAAGCTCAACTATCACAACGGCGCCCCTTACGACTTCTTCGCAACGATCTTCGGCGACACGGTTCCTGCGGTCGGTTTCCACGGAGCGGGCATGACCTTCGAGAAGGACAACCGCGACCGCATCGTCGACCGTACGTTCCAGCAGTTCCTGGCGATGTGGGCCTCAGTCTTCCAGGGTGCTACTGGCGGCACCGACTACGTCCGTCAGTGGCACGACTCCTATGTCGAGGCCTACCAACAGGGTGTTGACGGTGAGCTGGAGTCGAATGAGGTCTTCAACCCAAAGAACGCGCTCTTCCAGGCTGTGCCTGACCAGCCGGTGCGCAACTACTTCCTGCTCGACCGGGCGAATCGTTCGTACGAGACCCAGACACTCATCCGACGCCTGACCCGCATGGACGTCGAGGTGTACCGACTGACGGCTCCGCTTGAGGTGGGCGACTTTCACGCCTACGGCGAGGCTGGCGCGTCGCGGACGCTACCCGCCGGCACCTACTGGGTTCCGATGGCACAGGGTCAGAAGCACTGGGTGCAGGCGATGCTCCATGAGGAGACCTACATCCCGTATGCGGTGACCTATGACGTCACGTCGTGGAGCAATCCGCTGCTGATGAACCTCGAGGGTGGCTGGACCGGCGACGTTCTTACTCCCCGGGCCGAGCCCGTTGGCCCGACACCGGTGCCATCGTGGGACAGCGACTCCAACCTGCCGCGAGTCGGGCTCTTCGAGATCCCGAACTCCTCCCGTGGTTTTGAGTCAGCAGGTCAGACTCGCTACGTCTTCGAGAACATGTGGCAGCTGCCCTACCGCACGGTGACGGCGAACCAGATCATCAGGGGCTTGCACGACCTCGACGTACTGGTGGTGCCCGACGGGTACTCCAACTACGCCATGCAGGCCCTCGGATCTGCTGGCAAGCGCGCACTCAAGACCTGGGTCGCCGACGGCGGTCGCTTCGTCGGCTGGCAGGGCGGCACCCGCGTCGCAATCAAGGCGGGGCTCTCCAGCGCGAAACTCTCGGGCACACACGCCAACGCCCCTGGAACCTTGATCCGCACCACCCTCGACACCGACAGCCCGCTGGCGGCTGGCGTCGGGAGCACCGTCTGGGTGATGTACGACAACAACGACATCATGACCAGCCGGTACTCGGTTGGCCAGTTCCCCGCGCCTGGGTCGAACGACTTCGCGACGTCTGGGCTGGCTGAGGGAATTGACCAGCTCACGGGTACTGGCATCGTCGCCGACGAGCCTCTGCGAGATGGACGGGTCGTGACGTTCGCGATCGACCCGAACTTCCGCGCGTGGACGCTCGGTACCCACCGGCTGCTGTGGAACGCCATCACCGGTCCGGACCCGACCGGCCCTGGCACTGCCCGGCTAGCACCTGCCGAGCGGAGCACCGTGGTCGGGCGGGCGCAGTCGGCCGAACGCCGCACACCGGAGATCGGGGATGCGATCCGGATCGCCGTACCGCGGGACCAGGCCGCCGCAGCGAAGGCTGCGCTCAGACCACTCGGATTGACGGTGCGAACGATTCCCGCTGGCAACCTGCGCATCATTACCGTTGCCAACGTCGAGCACCTAGGCCTCGAGGAGAGCCGTCCGCTGTCACTGGTCTTGACCCGCGTGCAACAGGCCGGAGTCACAGTCGAGTGGGCGAGCCTGCCTGGCCCGTAGGTCCATCGATCGCCTTTGCACCGGTCAGTGGCTCGTGCGAACGAGCCGCTCGGCGTCATCGAACAGTGACCGCTGGGCAAGGCGTGCCGACAGCACAGCTGCCATGAATGCAGCGCCGAGCAGCATGTACATGACGACGATCTGGTAGCGAATGGCATCCCATGGGTCGACGCCGGCCAGGATGAGCCCGGTCATCGCGCCAGGAAGCGAGATCAGTCCGACAACCTTGGTGGTGTCGACCGCAGGGACGAGCGCCGTTCGCATGGCGGTGCGGTACGGCTCCAGGAACGCTTCGCGTGGCGAGAGTCCGAGCGCAAGCCTCGCCTCGATGCGGGCGCGCTGGTCGTCGACGGCATCGGCTGTGCGCTGAAGGCCAAGGCCGGCCGTCACCATGGCGGTGCTCACCACCATTCCTCCCACCGGGATGACGACGCGCGGCACAGCATCGATGGTTTCGAGCGCAAGCAAGATCCCCATCGTCATGGTCACGGCGACGCCGATTCCCCACCAGGCATGCGATCTGGCCTGCGGGATCCCCCGGGCCCGTCCACCGGCGACGAAGCCGGCAATGGCAACCATGATGGCGAGCCAGCCAAACGCCGCCGGCAGTCCACCTCTGTCGAAGACGAACAGAAGCAGCGCACCGACCAGTGCGAGCTGAGCGAGCGCCCTTGCGGCCGCCACCGCCACTTCCCGGCCGAGCCCGAGGCGTTCGCGCCACGAGATAACGATCGCGATCAGCACGAGGGTCGCTGATGCGGCGACGCCGAGCCACGTGGGGATGTTTGCTGTCGTGGACTCCATCGTCAGCCTCCTTCGAGATAGGTGACCTGAGCCGGGTCGCCCCGGTCGACCAGGCGGCCGCTGTCGAGAACGAGTGCGTCGTGGGTCAGTGCCGAAGCCCGCTGGAGGTCGTGGGTGACGAGTACAACGGACAGTCCCATACCGACGAGCCCGGCGATCACCGCGTCTACCGACTCGGCGGCTCTGCGGTCGAGCGCGCTCGTCGGCTCGTCGAGCAGCAGCACCTCCGGCCCAACCGCGAGCGCGCGTGCGAGCGCAAGCCGTTGCTGCTCCCCACCGGAGAGGTCATCGGGTCGACGCTCGCGCTCAATGTGCTCCAGGGCCACTTTGGCCAAGAGCTCGTCAACGTCAGCGTCAGGGAGATCAGGCTCGCCGACTCTGACCTCGTCATCAATCCGATCGGTGAGCATCGCAGGGTGCTGCGCCACCATGCCGACGCGACGCCGCAGCGCTCGGACGTCGAGCTCACGAACTGGAGTGCCCCGGAAGCGGATGCTTCCCGACGTTGGCTCCTCCAACCGGTTGAGCATCCGCAGCAGAGTCGACTTCCCTGAGCCGCTCGGCCCGACGATCGCGGTGACGTGCCCCTCGTGCACGTGGTCGCTGACGTGGTCCAGGATCGGGCGTCCGCCGGCGACGAACGTCACGGCGTCAAGGGTGAAGAGCTCAGGGGCGGGGCCATCGGTATGTGGCATCAGGACGCGAGTGGCTCAAATGACGCGGTGAAGTGACGCAACATCGGTGGCTGGTCGACGATGCGGTAGCCGGGCAGATCCGGCGCCCGCCTCGCGACCTCTTCGCAGACCTCGATGACGTAGTCGATGTGGCTTTGGGTGTAGGTGCGCCGCGGAATGGCGAGTCGCACGAGGTCCATCGAGGCCGGTTGCTCTGAACCGTCTGGCTGACGGCCGAACATCACGGTGCCGATCTCACAACCACGCACCCCACCCACCTCGTAGAGCGCGACGGCCAGTGACTGTCCGGGGTACTCCATCGGGTCCAGGTGCGCGAGCAGTGCCCGTGCGTCGAGGTAGACGGCGTGACCCCCGATCGGCATCACGACCGGGATCCCGGCTCGGTCGAGCGCTTCACCCAGGTAGGCAGTCGACCTGATCCGGTAGCGGAGGTAGTCGTGGTCGATCACCTCGGTGAGCCCTTGCGCGAGCGCCTCTAGGTCGCGCCCCGCTAGCCCACCGTAGGTGGGAAATCCCTCCGTGAGGATCAGCAGGTTGCGGCACTGTTCGGCGAGACCGTCGTCGTCCATCGCGAGCCATCCCCCGATGTTGCCCATGGGGTCCTTCTTCGCGCTCATCGTCATCCCGTCGGCCACCGCCGCAATCTCACGGACGATGTCGCGAACGTCGCGGTCCCCCATCCCCGCTTCGCGCTCCCGGATGAACCAGGCATTCTCGGCGAAACGGCAGGCGTCGAGGAAGAGCGGCACCTCGTACCGGTCGCAGACCTCGCGGACGGCGAGCAGGTTCGCCAACGAGACCGGCTGACCACCCCCGGAGTTGTTGGTGATGGTCATCATCACCACTGGCACGTCAGCGGAGCGCTCGGCAAGCAGCGCTTCAAGCGCCGGCACGTCCATGTTGCCCTTGAACGGGTGGCGAGACTCCGGGTCGGTACCTTCGGCGATGACGAGGTCGATAGCGGTCGCCCCACTCGCCTCGACATTGGCCCTGGTCGTGTCGAAGTGGGTGTTGTTGGGGACCACCTTGCCGGGGCCACCGAGCACTTCGAAGAGGATCCGCTCGGCCGCTCGCCCCTGATGGGTCGGGATCACGTGCTCGAACGGGAAGAGGTCTTGTACGGCGTCACGGAAGACGAACCACGACGGCGAGCCGGCGTACGACTCATCTCCACGCTGGATTGCCGCCCACTGGTCGCGTGACATAGCGCCGGTGCCGGAGTCGGTGAGCAGGTCGATCAGGACGTCCTGCGCCCTCAGATTGAAGAGGTTGTAGCCGGCCTCGACGATTGCGGCATGCCGCTGATCCTCGGTCGTGAGGTGCAGGGGCTCCACTGAGTGGATCCGGAATGGCTCGATGATCGTGCGCGGCTGCCAACGGCTCATAACGCGCAGGCTATGCCTCGCCCGTCAGCCGGGCTAGTTCCTCGTCGGCGATCGCGGGGTCGAGCTTGGTGAAGACGGGAGTGGGGGGCGCCAACGGTGTACCGGAGGTGAGCGGCTGCGACTCCCAGCGCGTTCCTGACTCGTAGGCGGACGCGTAGTCCCCCATCAGAACGCTGTAGTCATCGTTGCCGGGCTCAGAAACCGAGTGGATCTCGGGCATCGCCGACCACACGCCGGACCCGCCGAGTGTCTCATGCACCTTCTGAGCTGCGTGGGGGACGAACGGCGTGAGGATCGTGTTGAGGTCACGCACGGCTTGAAGAGCTGTATGGAGGACCGTGCCCTGGCGAACCGGGTCTTCGTTGAGCTTCCACGGCTCTTGGTCAGAGATGTACTTGTTCGTTTCAGCGACGGTGCGCATCGCCTCACTGATCGCTGCCTTCTGGCGCGACTTCCCGAGCAGGTCGCCGACGACTCCAAAGCTTGCCCGCACCGTCTGCAGCAACGCACGGTCAGCATCCGTCGGATCGACTGATGGAGGGATGTGACCGAAGTTCTTCGCCGCCATCGACACCGAGCGATTGACCAAGTTGCCCCAGCCGGCAACCAACTCATCGTTGTTGCGTCGCACAAACTCCGACCAGGTGAAGTCGGCGTCCTGGTTCTCTGGCCCTGCTGCGGCCACGAAGTAGCGAAGGGCGTCGGCGTCATACCGCTCAAGGAAGTCGCGCACGTAGATGACCACCTGGCGGGACGACGAGAACTTGCGGCCTTCCATCGTGAGGTACTCGCTCGAGACAACCTCAGTGGGAAGCCCCATCTCACCAAGTCGGCCGGGGCTTCCTCCCTTGTCGCCTTGCCCGTTGTACCCGAGCAGGATCGACGGCCAGATGACCGAGTGGAAGACGATGTTGTCCTTGCCCATGAAGTAGTACGAGCGCGACGCCGGATCCTGCCACCAGCGTCGCCAAGCATCGTCATCACCCGTGCGATGGGCCCACTCGATGGAGGCGGACAGATAGCCGATCACCGCGTCGAACCAGACGTACAGTCTCTTGTCGTTGCGATCCTCCCAGCCCTCGAGCGGAATGGGAACTCCCCAGTCGAGGTCGCGGCTGATGGCTCGGGGCTGCAACTCGCCAATCAGGTTCCCGCTGAACTTCAGCACGTTTGGGCGCCAGTCGGTGCGAGTGCCGAGCCAGGACTTCAGCGACTCGGTGAACGCGGGAAGGTCGAGAAAGAAATGCTCGGTCTCCACGAACTTCGGCGTTTCGCCGTTGATCCGCGACCTCGGGTTCTTTAGATCGATCGGATCGAGCTGGTTGCCGCAGTTGTCGCATTGGTCTCCGCGAGCTCCGTCGTACTGGCAGATCGGACACGTGCCCTCGATGTAGCGGTCCGGCAGGGTGCGTCCGGTCGATGGCGATATGGCACCCATCGCCTGCTTGCTAAAGACGTAGTCGTTCTTCACGAGCTGCTTGAAGATCTCTTGGACGACCTCAGCGTGGTTGCGCGTGGTGGTGCGCGTGAAGAGGTCGTAGCTGAGCCCGAGGCCCTGCAAGTCTTCGACAATGACCTGGTTGTAGCGGTCGACCAGCTCACGGGGACCGACGCCCTCTTTGTCCGCCTGGACCTGGATCGGTGTTCCGTGCTCGTCGGTTCCGCTGACCATGAGGACGTCGTGGCCCGACATGCGCATGTAGCGACTAAAGACGTCCGATGGCACTCCAAAGCCCGAGACGTGGCCGATGTGGCGTGGCCCATTCGCGTAGGGCCAGGCAACGGCGGTCAGGATGCTGTCGGACATGGGCGCATCCTAGGTGGCGAGCTTCCTCGCTCTCGCGACAGGCGGTTCGGCCCGTGCCCGCGTCGGACTAACGGATAGCTGCCGCTACTCGTCCGGTGGTGGGTCGGGGTCGGTGTACTGCCAGGGCTCTGTTTGGTGCTGGCGTCCGGTGGGGGTGGTCCAGGTCATCACCCCGGAAGGATCGAGGTGCACGTTCCATCCGGCGGTGTGCTTGAGGCGGTGATGGCGCCGGCACAGGACGGCAAGGTTGGCCGCCGATGTGGGGCCGACGGCCAGGGGACGGTGTGGTCGAGGTCGGTGCCGGCACTGTCGGCCGAGCGCCGGCAGCCGGGGAACCGGCAGGTCACATCACGGGTACGGACAGCACGGTCCAGTGCCGCCGACGGGCGGTAGCGCTTCTGGTCCACATCAGTCAGGACCCCGGTGGACGGGTCGGTCAGCAACCGCCGAACGCTCACATGCGATCCGATGCTGATGCCGTCACCGGTCCCGGTCTCCCCGGGACCGGCCTTTGGGGGTCTGATCAGTTCGTCCACCTCGGTGGCGGTGACCGGTCCCAGTCCAGGCACCCACCCGGGCTCAGACGAGGTGCCGGTGATCGTGTCGGCGCCGACGATGACCTGCAGGGACACCGCCGGTGGCTGGGCCCTGCCCAGGAGCAGGTCGACGAGGCTGTCAGCACGGCGCTGATCCATGGTGCGGGCATCACCGGCGCCCATCTGGTGGGCCAGGCCGGTCAAGGTGTTTTGGATCTGCCGCCCCTGCACGCCTGGGAGCAGCGCCCACAGCTCGCACATCCCGTCGTCGCCGGGGGTGATGACCACCCGCCGGTCACCCATCGCCTGTTGCCGGCGTTCCTCCGCGGCGCCAGGGTCAGCGGCGATCACCTTCCGCCGGAGCCACTCCCGCAGCTGCGGCGCGGTCCGCTGGTGGTTTGGCCCTGCGGCGTACTCGACCGCATCAGCGGCCACCTGCTGCGCGGTGGCCGGGGGTAGGTAGCTGACCTGCTCACCGATCACCGTCACCTTGCGGGCATCGATGAGCCCGGCCCGCCACGCCTTGGCCACGATGGGTAGGTCGGCGGCCCGACACGCGGTGTCATACCGGACTGCCGCAGCGGTCTTCGTGCAGCCCAACAGCACCCCGATCTCATCGGCGACGAACTCGGCCCGGCACTGCCGCGACCACATCAGCTCACCCCGCTCGGTAACCTCCGCCCGGTCAGCAGCACGGGCGCGGGCCCCCATCTCGACCATCATCTGCCCCTGACGGGCCGCCAACATCTGCGCCGCCTGCTCACATGCCACCAGCTCGTCGCGGAGCCCGTCATCCCCCAACTGCGCGGCCGGGGCCGCGGCGTCGAGCAGGCCATCGACCTGCTCG
>JANLWJ010000231.1:0-10247 GCA_031364455.1 Actinomycetes bacterium
GGGTCGGAGAGCAGCGTGAAGTTGAGCGAGCCTTCGCTGCGGAACCTCGCCAGCTTCTCTGGCTTGTCGGGTGAGATCCCGAACACGGTGTAGCCGGCCGTCGTGAAGTCGGTCATGGCCGCAGTGAAGTCGCACGCCTGGGTGGTGCACCCAGGCGTCATGGCGGCTGGGTAGAAGTCGACGATCACCTTGCCGCCCCGGAGGTCGGCCAGCCGGACGCTGGCACCTGCGTCATCGGTGAGGGTGAAGTCGGGGGCAGCGTCGCCGGGGGACAGCCGTGGTGTCTCGGGCATCAGGTGCTCCTGGTGGGTGAGGCTACGGCCTCGAGCGCGTCTTCATGGTGGTCGTCCAAGCCCGCGGTTCGGGCCAGGGAACGCCAACCCTGCCATGCGAGGGCCAGGCAGAAGACTGCGGCCCCGGTGAGAACGATCATGGTGCCGGACGGCACGCCGGCGAAGTAGCTGATGTACATCCCAACGAGCCCGCAGGATGCGCCGATTGCCGTCGAGAGGATCAGCATCCGTCCGAACGAGTCGGTGATCATCCGTGCCACGACCGCCGGGATCACCAGCATGGCGGCAACCAGCGTGACGCCGATCACCGTGAGCGTTGCCAGGATCGATAGCGACAGCAGCAGCATCAGCATCGCCTCGGTGCGCGCAACGTTGACCCCGGACGCAGCTGCCACCTCTGGGTCGAAAGTCGTGAATAGCAGCGACCGATAGCGGAAGAAGACGAAGGCGACCGTCGCCACCGAGACGCCAATGAGCATCACGATCTGGTCGAAGCTGATTCCGTAGATGGAGCCGAAGAGAGCGTTGTCGAAGCTCGGCCCCGAGCTGCCGTAGTACGACAGCAGAGCGACACCGAGGGCGAAGGACGCCGTGGTGATAACGCCGATGGCCGCGTCGGCGCCGATGCGGTGCTTGCGCGTCACCCAGTTGATCGCGAGCGCCGAGGAGACGCCCCAGATGCCGGCGCCGATGTAGATGAACGAGGCGCTGACGAGGGACGCCGCAGCGAAGCCGCCGAAGATCGCGTGCGAGAGCCCGTGGCCGATGTAGCTCATGCCGCGCAAGGTGATGTAGACGCCGACGAAACCGAGGAGCGCCCCAGAAATCGTGGCGACCACGAGACCCTTCTGGAAGAACCCGTACTGCAAAGGGCCGGTCAATGTGTCGGCGAACAGGAGCGTGGTGGTCACGAGGCGGCCCGCGGGCCGACGCGGTGGTAGTCGTCGATGACGACGGGCATGCCGAGGTGCTCGAGCACCTCGAGGCGGGCACCGAACGTGCGCTCGAGGACGTCCGACGTGATCACCTCGTGCGGCGTTCCCTCGGCGACGATCTTGCCGTTGATCGTCACCAGGTGCGGCAGGTGCGCAGCCATGCCGTTGAGGTCATGGGTGGTGAGCACGATCGAGATGCCGTCCTCGTGCAGGTCGGCGAGCAGGTGGAGCATGTCGTGCCGGGTGCTGACATCAACGCCCGAGGTCGGTTCGTCGAGAACCAAGAGGTCGGGGTTGCTCAGCAACGCCCTGGCGATGAACATCCGCTGCTGCTGGCCACCTGAGAGCTGACGGATGTGACGCTCGGCCACCTGCGCGATCCCCAGTCGTTCCAGCACAGCCGCGACATCGGACTTGTCGGTGCGGCTGGCCCGGGGCCACTGGCGTCCGTCGGTGCGCGCCATCAGCACGCACTCGAACACCGTGACGGGGAAGTTCCAGTTCACTGTCTCCAGCTGGGGGACGTATGCCATCCGAAGCCCTGGCTTGGTGGTCACCGTTCCGCGCTGTGGGCGGAGGGCGCCGAGCAGGGTACGCAGCAAGGTGGTCTTGCCTGAGCCGGAAGGCCCGACGATTCCGGTGAACTGGTCAGAGTGGACGTGGAACGAGACGTCTCGAAGGACGGGAGCGTGCTCGTATCCCACCGTGATGTTGTCGAGCTTGAGGATGACCGGTCCGACTCCCGTCGCTGTCATTGTGGGTACTCCGCATCGTCGGGAGCCACGTCCTCGATGTCGACCGCGGACAACTGCTCTACGGTACCGCCGAGACCTGCAATCATCGTCTCGTAGTTGTAGCGCATCAACCCGAGCCAGGAGTGGTCGGCATCGCCGGGCTCTCCTGGCAGGTCGTCGTCGCGCAGTGTGTCCTCGTAGCGGACGCCGGTGGCCCGGCCGACCTCCTCAAGCACGGAGGAGGGGAAGACCTCAGAGCCGAAGATCGTGGTGACGCCCTCACTTTCGACCTGGTCGATGAGGAGCGCGACCTCTGCCGGCGTCGGGTCCTCGAAGTTCTTGGGCTGGACGGCACCCACGACGTCCCACCCGTAGGTCTCGGCGAAGTACGCGTACGCGTCGTGGTAGGTGACCAGCTTGAGGTTGCCCTCAGGTACCGACTCCTGGTCAGCCCGCAGTGCGTCGCCCAGGGCGTTGGCTTTCTTCGTGAACGCCTCGAGGTTCTTCGCGTAGTAGTCGGCGTTGTCGGGGTCTTGCTCGGAGAAGGTCTCGGCGATGACCTCGGCGTACTCGACGGCGTACGTGGGGTCGGTCCATAGATGGGGGTTCGGCTTGCCGTCCTCCTCGGGGAACGAGAAGTCGAAGATGTAGTCCTCCGCTGGCAGCACCTCGTCCCCGATCTCGACGAGGACGGCGCCATCCTTCATGTTGCTCTCGGCGAGGTCCTTGGTCGGCTCCTCCAGCTGCAGCCCGTTGATGAGGATGACGTCGGCGGTGCTCAGCAGCTCGGCGACCTGGGGTGCCGGCTCGAAGGTGTGACTGTTGGTGCCCTCCGGCACGATGCCTTCGATGTCGACGCGGTCGCCCCCGACGTTGGCGGCGATGGAGGTGATCGGCGCCACGGTTGTCGCGACCTTGAGCTCGCCATTGCCCTCCTCGTCCGATGAGCAGGCGCTCAGGGCCAGCAGCGTGGCGAGGCACACGACGGCAGGGAGCGCGGCGCGGCGGGAGCCAGCGGTGACGGGAGTCATGGGTTGGACGCTACTGCAGGGGTTTGGCTCCTGCAAACTATTCGCAACAATGGGTCGGGTGTGCGTCAGTACCTGGAGTCGGGCGAATCGTCCTTGCCGACCACGGATACGGTTGGCCCGTGACCGACTCAACCATTCCCGTCGATGCCCCGTCAGCCGAGCCAGTCGAGGCTAAGCCAACCCCTGCCAAAGCTGCCAAGGCCAAGCCGGCCCCTGCCAAGCCTGCCAAAGCTGCCAAGGCCAAGCCAGAGGCGGCTAGCCCGCCCCCGGAGCCGACGCCCGAGCAGATCCAGGCCGACATCGACGCTGCCCAGCGCCGACTGGCTGACCAGGTGGACGAGCTCTCCGACCGGCTCGCTCCGCAGTCACTGGCCGAGGACGCCCTTGGCCGTGTCAAGGGAGTCTTCGTCGAAGCGGACGGATCGCCCAAGGTCAAGCCGATCGCCATCGTGGCCGGGACGCTGACCTCGCTCGTCGTGCTGCGCAAGATCTTCCACCGCGACTGATGGGTGCTGCTGACGCGCTGCCGATTCAACTCCTGCACGACCGCGTCCTGGTCAAGGAGGACGGCCCCAACGGCGAGCGCCGCTCGACTGGCGGGATCGTCATCCCTGCCACCGCGCAGGTGGGCAAGCGACTCGTCTGGGCCGAGGTCGTCGGCGTCGGTCCCAACGTGCGAACGGTGCAGCTAGCCGACCGGGTCCTCTTCGAGCCGGAGGATCGCGGAGAGGTCGAGCTGAAGGGCGAGACCCTGGTGCTCCTCCGTGAGCGCGACATCCATGCGGTCGCAGCTGC
Source organism: Actinomycetes bacterium (assembly GCA_031364455.1). Classification (GTDB taxonomy): domain Bacteria; phylum Actinomycetota; class Actinomycetes; order JAHEKZ01; family JAHEKZ01; genus JAHEKZ01. The sequence continues at coordinate 3,789 of JANLWJ010000231.1, forward strand.
TCGTGTCGAGAACAGCACCGGCCTCTACCTCTGACGGTGCTCGCCGCGAGGCGCCCGCGGACGATCGTCCCCCTCTGAGGTGCAAGATCGCCCGCAGTCACGCGTCAACGTCAATGCCTTGGACGAATTCGGGTGCACGCGTGTTGTGCGAGGTGTCATGCTCGGTGAGTGTTCAACGCCCTCGTCGCCGGTGTTCTGCTCGGCGCGTTCGTTGCCTCCCAGATAGGGCCGGTCTCGCTCCTGTGCATCCGTACCGCCACCCGCAGCGGGTTCGGCCCAGCTGCAGCGGTGGGAGCTGGTGCGGCAACAGTCGACGTCGCCTACGCCGGGCTCGGCGTCCTTGGGGCGGCCGCGCTCATCCAGCTTGAACCTGTGGGGCTCGCGCTCGGCTTTGCCGGTGCAGGCGTACTGGCCTGGATGGGAGTGCGGACATTGCGCGACGCCTGGCGAATCCGGCTGGGGGGAGAGGCCGCGGTCGAGGTGGTGAGCGCAACGGCGTCCTACCGCACCGGGCTGGTCGCGACGGCATCCAACCCGCTGACCATCGTGTCGTGGGCGGCGATATTTGGGGCAGCAGCGACCGCCTCGCTGCTCGACTCCACGTCGGCCGCCGTTTCGCTGCTCCTGGGCGTGATGATCGGAAGTGCCGCGTGGTTCGTCGTCCTCGCACTGGTGGCGTCCCGGCTCGGGGCCGGACTCGGGAAGCGGGCGTTGTGGGGGATCGACGTCACTGCAGGGGTGGGATTGCTCAGCTTCGCGGCGCTCCTCGGTGTCCGCACCGCGCAGGATGCCTGAACCAGAACCTTCGACCTGAGTCAGCCAGCGCGGACGCGGGCACTGTCCGGGTCGACCATCAGCGACGACGTATCGACTGCAACGAAGGCACGGGCCGGAACCTGTTTGAGCTCAGAGATCAGCTTGTTGGGCCACTTCGAGCTTGCCTCTCCTTGGAAGTACCAGGGCGACCCGTTGTCTGCGAGCACCAGCCCGTACTGCTTCATGGCGCGCAACACGACTCGGGTGCGTGCGCCGTACTGCGAAAGATCGTGTGAGGCCTTCAGCCGAAAGCGGGCACCCATGGGCGGGTAGCGACGGTTGCTGACCGAACCTGCCTGGTGGCGGGCAGGCCACACGTAGCGTCGGTCGGTGACATCAGTGGTAAAGCGGATGGCATGGTCGACCTTCCCCTTGCGCACCTCGTTCCAGCGCAGCAGGCCGGGCAGGATCGGCAGCCCAGCAGCATCGGCAGAGGTCCACCCATCGTGCCTGAGCGCGTTGGAGTCCAGGTTCCACACGGCACCAGATCCGGCGTGCCATCGTCCGTCACGCTTGCGGGTGTTCCACGTCTCGTAGAGACGGCAGCGTGACTTGTCGACGACGATCGCGTGCCGGTCGCCGTCGGAGCGGCGGCCACCTTCGATTTTGGTATCGCTGCCGAACGGGTAACGGACTTTGTCGCTCTCTCGGCCGTAGGTGAACGCCACGTTGACGCGACGGTGCCCGCCACCGACGACGGTGACCGGGATTCCGTACGGCACCGACTGCGCGCCGAACGCGCGCCCGAAATCGGGGTGCAGCTTGGAGCGCGGTGACATGTGGCGCAGCCATGCGGCACTGCGCGCGTGCTTCGGCAGGTCACTGATGTCGGCGTTCCAGTAGTTGTTCTTCGGGAACACCGGGCATCCCGCGACTGGGCGCGCGAGTGCTGCGGCGCCGTCCGCCCAAGGGCTGCTCGTTGGGTCGGGGGAGGTGCCGGACGCTGGAACGGTGCCCATCAGCGCCAGGCCGCAGGCAGCAGCCACAAGGGCGGCTGCCGTCGTCCAGTACCGGGGCGGGCTCATGCAGAGAAGATCGAAACCTCAGGCAGCTCGATCAATCGGCCGGCTGGGTGGGCGCGGTCGACATCGTCGGCTACCACCTCAGCCGTGTAGATCTCACGGGACGCTGGACCGTTCGGCTCGGCGAGGTCGCACAGCAGGCTGAGAGGGACGCCGGCGCGCAGCAGCGACCAGGCTCGCGCAGTCCCTGGAGAGTTAATCACAATGGTGTAGTTCGGTAACCCTCGATGCGGACTTGAGCGTTTTCGGAGGTCAGTTTTCGGGGGGATCTGGCAGGGCGGCCCGAACCGTCGCCCAAACCTCCGATGTGGCGCCCGTGAGCAGGCCGGCGCGCCCGTCGAACGGACGGTACGTCGTCGCGTCGAGGCGCTGGACGGTGAGCCCCGCCTCTTGCGCGAGGAGTGCGCCAGGGGCGTGATCCCAGGGAAGCGTCCGCCAGTAGAACGCATATGCGAACTCTCCAGTGGCGGTTTTTGGGTAGGCGACGCCGGCAGCCGCGACCTGCGTGTGGTGGAGGCCAGCTTGCTCCAGGCTGACGTTCGCAGTGGCGCGGACGAGCGGAGGCATCGAGTGAGTGCGCAGCAGACCGAGCCACTGGGTGCGCGGCCCCGGATCGCGCGGTGCGGGCAACTCCTTTCCATTGTGTGTGGCGCCGTGACCCATGACGGCGGTAAACATCTGGCCGTGGATGGGTTGCCAGATCCACGACGCTGTCGTGACGCCGTCCTCGACCAACGCCACCATCGTTGCGAAATCCGGACTCCCGTCGATGAACGCCTTGGTACCGTCCACTGGATCGAGCACCCAGGCACGCTCGTGACCGTGGGCGACGGTCAGCAGCGAAGGGTCGGACGCAACGGCTTCCTCGCCGACGACCGGGACACCTGGCTCAATTGCGTGCAGCGCGGCTGTGAGTAGGTCCTCGCACTCGTGGTCAGCATCGGTGACCCAGTCACCGGGAGACTTCTCCGTGATCGCGTGAGCCCCGAGAGCGCGAAAGCGCGGGACGACTGCATGGTCTGCGGCGTCGCGGATGGCTCGGCTCACCGCATCGACGAACTCTCTGTCCAAGGCCACAGGCAGCATCATCCGGCACCAGGATCGTCGTGCCCCCGGACCCCCCGAGGTCCCCATCGCAATTCGTGCGATGGGGAGATGTCACCTGCTGTCCGCGCGGGGTTGGTGCCATTGATGCCTATGGCACCGCTGGCGCCTTCTGAGCTGGCGACCATTTCCAAGCGGTTAGCGCGATGGCGATGAGGAGGATGGCTTCGATGAGGCTGCCGATGATGTAGTACGCCCAGTCTTCACCGATAATCGACACGAGGACGCTGATCATGTAGAGGAGACTGACCGCGATGTTCATGATTCGGTTGACCCGCGGTTTGAGAAGGAGTGACAGGACCACCATCAACATTGGTATCAGGACCTAGATCAGGGTGGACGTCAAGAACATCTGGTTGACCGTGAATCCAGTCGTCGCGACCTCTCCGTCGAGCGCAGCGTTGAGAACGTCGGCGCGGAAGAACCCGAAGATGTCAACGCAGGCGAACACGAACAGCATTGTGATCCAGAGACTCGATAGAACGAGCTTCACGTCGACTGGCGTGTCTCGGTATTGCTTTGCCGGCGTTGTCATGCGAATCAACTCCTCTGGCTGGCGCACGGTGCACGGTCCCAAGCCGATTCAACGCGTTGGCCGGGTCGGCGTACAGCGGCGAACGACCTCAGGCACCGCTTTCTGCGCACGGAATTACACAGCTCTCGGGGAACCGTAACCACCTGGAGCCGCTGTCGGGGAATGCCCAACGCGGCACTTCGACGCATCGCCGGGCCGTACGGGTGCGCCGCGAGGGAATTGAACCCCCAACCCGCGGATTAAGAGTCAGAGTGATTAGGTCTGGGTGCTCCGGAGGCGTCCGTCGCGTCGCGTCCGGTCCCGTAATGGGCCCCGCGTCGTCCGGCATCTATCGGCACGTCCGAATGGTTCGTGTCGGTTCGTTAGCGCCATGTTAGCGCCCTTTGGCGCATTTCCCTGAATCATGCCCATCTTCGAAGGGGGGCGCCGCAACCTCCCAAGAACGCGCCGCCACCTCATGGTCGGGCCGACGAAATGGCACGCGGCCACGAGTGAACGGGCTAGTGCGCCCACCTTGAGCGAAGTGGGGCCCTGAGTGTTGCCTTGCGAGCCAATGGGAACGTCGTAGGCTCGCCTCGCCTTGTCTTGACAACGAACGGGATGGCGATGGCACCGGCCGGCACGGCGGAGGTACACCCGGGTTCAACCGTCATCCGGCCGATCTCCTCGCCCAGCAGCTCAACCCAATCGCCATGGACCTTGTCCCACGGGGTGTCCCTCTCATCGGGGCTGTCGAAGTTCTTGCGCTGGATCAACTCGGGCATGGTTTACCCCTCAACCGGCAGTTGGTGGTGCGGGCAGGACTACGGTGAATTAACCCGTCATCCATCGCAAGGGGCGAGCGGAGATCCTTAGCGACGTCAGTGTGCGCGCACTCTGCGGGCGATGGCGTCTGCGAATCCTTCGGGGTTGTCGAAGTTCATCTGGTGCTCGGCGTCGGGCACGACAACCCAGTCGCCGCCGCGTTGCATCAGTTCGGCTTTCAGCGGAACATCGTCTTCGTCGGGCTCAGAGTTGGCGCCGACGAAATACGCCCTCGGGATATCGAGTGAGAGGAACCTTTCTCTCAACGACGGTTGCAACGAACCCGCATTGAGCGACTTCGACGTCCGGTACACCGCCCAAGGAGCCGCGGCTTGTGCCATACCAAGGTGGATGGCTAGAACGCCAGCCTCTGTCTTTGCATCTTCTAGCCGCGACGCTATGAAGTTGGGAAACCAGTCGTTGACGTATTCCTCTTCGGAGCGTCCCTCGGCGAAAGACGCGAAGCCCGCCGGACCCGCGTCGAGCTTGCCCTCGGCGAGCACGAGGTCGGAGACAAGGTCCGGGCGCTCGGAGGCCACCGTCACCGCTACCGCGCCGCCCATGCTGTGGCCGACCAACTGACATCCATCGAGACCGAGGTGATCGAGAAGGTCCGTGACGATCTGCGCGTGACGTGCAAGCGAGTACTCCGCATCCTTCGGACGGTCGCTCAAACCGTAGCCAAGCAGATCGATCAACACACGGCGACGAGCCGCGAGACCACACCGAGCTGCGGTCATGGCCATACCGGCTATCGACGAGTCGAGTGCTCCGTGAATGAACACACACGCGGGAAGCGCGCCAGGGAGGTCGACATACCTCACAAAAGCCTGTTCTCGCTGGCTGAAGAACGCGCGCATCAGTCAGTTGTACCACCTCGACGCCGAACCGCGCAGACACTCGACATCGCCTCGCCCTGGGTAGGGCCAGCGGTGCGCCTATGCGACGCTCAGGAAACTATCCCGGCTATTCGGACATCTTTGATGAGTCAACGCGAGGTCGCCCTGTCCTGTCGGCCAGGGAGACCTCGTACAGTGACAAGCGCCGGGGGTAGTTCATTACCAACTTGGAGGCAGTCCATGGAGATCGTGATCATCAACTTCTCACTCGAAGGCATGACCGAGCCCGAGTACGAGAAGATGTGCGACGAGGTAGCACCAGCGTTTGCGGCCGTACCGGGCCTGGTATCCAAGGTCTGGCTGGCGGATCGGGACAACGGAGTCTACGGCGGCGTCTACACGTTCGAGGACGGTAGCGCAGTGGAGGCATTCACGGGCTCGCAGCTATTCGCCGAAGTAGGCGCAACTCCAGGCCTGACAGGAATCACCGTCCGGCGTTTCGAGGTGCTCTCGGCCCCGACAGCGATCACCCGTGGTCTGGTAGGCGCGACCGCGTAGTCGACCGACACGACCATCAAATGAGCTCGACCCCATTTGATGGGAATCCTGAGAGCGGAAACTCCGGTAACGCGGCGGGCAAACCGAGGCATCGGGTGGCCGGCGGCAGCATGCCTGAGGGACCGTTCGCGGACCGACAATGTCAGCGCCAGTAGGGTCGCAGTGTCGCCTCAACCGGCCGAGCCCGGCGGGCCACCGCCAGTAGCCGGTGAGAACGCCCGTTACCAGGTCGCTCTCAGCCGTCGTGAACTGCGGAGGGACGTGGCCGTGCGGGAACGTTGCAGGAGTGGGCGCTCGAAGGGTCTTGACGTGGACACTGCTGCCCATGCCAGCGCCGCGGCAATCGCCGGTCGCGTTGCCTTCATCCGCGCCCTGTGACCCTTTCCAGGGACATACCTGTTCACGAAGCCCGACGGTGACCATGTGCACCCGGAATGGATCTATCGCAACTTTGTGCGTCTAACGCGCAAGGCCGATCTCCCCGCATTACGCCTGCACGAACTGCGCCACACGCACGCGACTCATGCTCTTGCGGCTGGCTCATCGCTGAAGGTCATCCAGGACCGGCTCGGGCACCGTTCATACACCCTCACCGCCAACACCTATACCCATATGCTGCTAGAGGTAGACCGCGCCGCGGCAGAGGCGACCGCGAAACTTGCCTTCCCGGAGGCAGCGTTAGCGAACCGTGAGCAAGTTGGGCAACCGCCAGGTGAGCGCGAACAGTCCGTGGACGCATCGTCGCAGGTAGATACGGGTGCGCCGCGAGGGACTTGAACCC
>JANLWJ010000238.1:0-3470 GCA_031364455.1 Actinomycetes bacterium
TACGAGCGGGTCGTGACCGCAGACGCAAGCCTCGGCTTCGTCGAAGTCTCACACCACCAGACAAAACGAGATCGCAAACCTGATGGCGCCTGAGTGTTCTAAGTCCGGCGCAGGTCTCGAAGCGGTTGCACCAGGAGCAGATGCCTGCGGCTCGCGATCGGCCAAACCGACAAGCCGTCACATGAGCGCCGGATTCCGCCCTTCGTAATCCTTTAAGGGTGTCACTACACCGGAGGGGCCCGGGAGGTGGTGGAGGCGGCGCCAGACATCGTTCGGCCCAATCCTTGGTCGAGACCCGTGAGCTGAGCCACCGCTCCAGCGCGTCCGCATCGCGCGCTGGCCGGAGCACTGGCCTTGGTAGCGACCCTCGGCGGGGCACCGTCGAGGGCTGCCCAGAGCCCGCCGACGCGGTTCCCGCGGGCTTCCTCTACCACGGCGGCCTATCGACCTTCGAGAAGCTCGGCTTCAAGCGTGAGCGAAAGGTCGGCGAGCGCCGATGGGTTGTCTCCAAGCGAGTTCGGAACGAGTCCGTATGCATGCTGAGTCCTTGAAATCCGTGCATCCCGACTTCGTGCTCTTTGGTGGCGTCATGTGGAAGGTGCTGCCACGATGAGTGGATGCTGGAGGAGCCTGCCCGACTCGAGGCGTTGACCAAGGAGCTGATGTCCTGGGGTGACAGTCGCGACCTGTCCGGGGTGATGCTGCTGACCCGAGGTGGTGAGGTGCTCCTGGAAGCGTGCGTCGGCCTGGCCGACCGCGCAACCGACATCCCGGTGACACCAGCCACCCGGTTCGGCATCGCCTCGGTCACGATGATGTTCACTGCTTGCGCCGTGATGAGTCTGGTCCGTGAGGGCATGGTCCAGTTGCAGACACCGGTCGTTCAGGTGTTGCCGGCCGGGCGCCGGCCGGCAACACTCGGGCCGGAGGTCACCGTCCACCACCTGCTCTGCCACACCTCGGGCATCGCCGACTACTGCGAAGAGGAGGAGGACTCCCCGGCCTACTGTGTCGACTACGCGCAGCTGTGGCGCGAGACTCCCTGCTACAGCCTCACCACCCCGGCTGACTTCCTGCCCCTCTTCGGTGAGCTCGCACCGTACCGACCGCCCGGCACGCGGTTCCAGTACTCCAACGCCGGCTACATCGTCCTGGGCCTCCTTGTCGAAGAGCTCACCCATCAGCCCTTTCCCGAGGTTGTCAGACAACGGGTCTTCGATCCGGCGGGGATGACCGAGAGCGGCTTCTTTCGGCTTGACGAGCCGGTGTCTGACGTGGCCGTCGGGTATCGCAATTTGTCCCCGGACGGTCCCTGGCGCAGCAACGTGTACTCCATGCCGGTTGTCGGTGGCGCAGACGGCGGTGCGATGTGCACGGCGCGGGATCTTGACCGGTTCCTCACCGCGTACTCCGACGGCACCCTGCTCGGGCCGCTACAGGATGTCACGGTCACTCGGCACGCTGACGCGGGCGACGGGTTCGGCGAGGGCTACGGCGTCCATCTGTACCCGGACGGCCGGATCGGTCACGGAGGTAGCGACCCCGGCGTCGATGCGCTAGTGCACCGGTGGCCGCGAGACGACGTGCACCTTGTCGTGTTACTCAATGTCGAGGCCGGGCTCGGTGGTGCTGTGCGCGACGCCATCATCACTGCCTGGCGCGGCTGAGCCCGCCGGAAAGCCGGCGCTTCTCCTGGGCGCAGCGGTTCGGGCTCAGCGGGGCAGCAGTAACGACCCATCCCCCCGCCCTTGACCACCGCGATCGAGGGCGAACCCGAGCGGCTCATCTCCTTGTCGTTGATCGAGCGCTGCAACTTGCCAGAGCTGGGCACAACGCAGGCCCGCTTCACTCCCCCAGTGACGCCACTGCGCGTGTGTCGGTCAGTCGCCCCATCGGCCGTGCGATCCGCCTCATCGACGCTTTGCTGAAGGCCGCTGAGCCGCGCGGGATGGCGCTCCGTCTGGTCGAGAACCCTGACCGTGGGTACGGCGGGCAGCAGCAACGGGTGGTTGAGATCTGCCATCAGGGTCACCCGGTGACATTTCGCGTAGTGGAGGAGACCGACCGCAGTCCACACACCTCAACACAGGCTGAACTGGCCGCTCAGAAACGGTCGTCGTGGGTGCGCATCCCGGAGTGGGACTACGCACCGTCCGGGACGGCTACGGATCGAGCTACCTTCGGGTCAGCAACGTGACGGTGTATTGGCGCGCAGCCGCTTCACCGATGGTCCGACCCGACACCTCGAGGACAAGGTTGATGAGGTTTTCGACGAGATCACCGCTTGGGGTGAGCATGCACTGGCACTGCGTGAAGAGGGACTGCGGCTTGACGCGGAGTACCTGCAAGCGTGCGCGGTTGCGGTGAATGCTGCTCCGGCAAGGTATCTGGAGGATCTGCGGGCGACGGCCGCGGTGGAGCCGGCAACCCTGTGGCAACATCGCGAACTGCTGCGCTTCTACGTAGCCGCCATGAGCACTCGGATGGGCGACGATGACAGTGGCCGTTGGCTCACCTGGATCCAGAGCCACGCTGATTTGCTCGACTCGACTGAAGCTGTAGCAGTGCTCCCTCAGTTGCCGGCAGGCTTGACCGAATCATACTTGCGTTCGTACCTCGCCGGCTGGCCAGTTCACCGTCCATGGCGGTGGAGATTGCCTTAGCTGCGAGCCCCTGAAGTCTGCGCAGTTAGCCGGCGACGGCCAGCGAAACTCAGCTGCACGGCCGGATGGAGCGGGCGTGGGGGGATACGCCCGCCCCATCGGAGGCGGCTAGCCGCGTGACGCGGCCCGTTGCCTCTACTCGTCGCCATCACCGGCGTCGCCGGCGTCCTGGTGGCCAGGCTCGTTGGCGTTGGCGTCCGGACCCACGTTCGGACCATCGTCGGACGCGCTCTCCGACTCCGTCGACTCCTCAGCCGCGTCACCAGCGTCGCTGGCGTCCTGGTGGCCAGGCTCGTTGGCGTCAGCGTCCTGACCCACGTTCGGACCATCGGATACTTCCTGGCCTTCACTCGGGGCGGGACCGGTGTCGGCGTTCGCACTCATGACACCGCCAAATCCAAGAGCCGCGATGACACCGGCGGAGGCGGCGATCGCAACATTGCGCTTCAGGTTTGTCATTGCTGTCTCCTCTTGTGACGACCGCTGCTGCGGTCTCGTAGGTCAAAGGTGCCTCTCCGCGACTGTGCTGACGCTGAGACCACCTGAGAATGCTGCCATCGCTCTCAGGGCTTTCTCAGCCAGGGCCACATAGGCTCTCGTCGTGAGCGACACCACGCCGGACCAAGGGTCCTCCAAGCATTGGACCGATCGCATCGGTGTCCGCTGGCGCTCGTCAGCAGCGGCTGTGCTCGTCGTTGCAGTTGCGCTGGTTCTCGGCGGCACGGCGTTGGTTGTGGTGCTGCGGCATTCACTGGTGAACAACGTCGACGCAACGGTCGTTCAGCGCGCGAATGACATCGCGGCGCA
>JANLWJ010000145.1:0-2304 GCA_031364455.1 Actinomycetes bacterium
GAGGATCTTGACCGGCACCTTCTGGGCCTGTTCCTCGGCGCGTTGTGAGCGCTTGATACGCATTTCACGGGCCTGGATCCGAAGCACATTGGCGATCGGGATACCGAAGGCATCTGCCTGGATCATAGCTGTCACGAATCCCTGCAGCTCGTCCACATCGGTACGCTCGCCGAGCGCGCGCATGGCCTCGCTGCGTCCCATGCCGATCTGCATCTCTTGCAGGACGCGGAAGAACTCGTCAGCAAGCGGTCCGTTCGTGTTGCGTGCAACCTGCGAGACGGCCGCGTCGAACGCAAGCCCGGCCTCGACGCTGATGGTCAGCAGGTCAAGCGCATCCGGAAGGTCCTTGCGGATCTGGTCGCTGCGGTTGTACGCCGCCTGGTGCAGCGCCATGTTGGGTGCGTAGAAGCCAGCAAGGGTTAGCCCGATGGCGGAGGCGAGGGTCGGCAGGAGTCCACCGATCAGTGCTCCGAGGAGCAAGCCAAGGATCAATCCGGCGAAGAGACCGAGAACCTTGAAGGCGATGACGCGGTCGACGTTCCAGTTCGGGGGGTTGCCTGCGAGGTCGAGCTTGCGCTTGATTCGGTCGGTCTGGTCGCCGGCGGTGAAGCGATGGCCGAGCCCGGTGAGTTTCTCCATAGACGGAGCCATCACCCGGTCGCCAAATGGCCGGTCGAGCTCGGCTTTCATCTGGTCGGGTGCGGTGTCTATGGCCCTGACGGCAGCCAGGGAGCGGTTGACGGCCTGACGCTCGGACGTGATGGTGCCGATCGTGGTGAGCAAGATGACGATCGCGATGAAGACTGCGAGGAGTCCGAGCAGGAGCAGGAGTTGGGGTTCCATCTCAGACCTCCACCTTCACGACTTTACGGAGCCACAGTCCACCGACGAGCAGAAGTACGATCCCCGTTCCGAGCAGCAGCCATCCGAACGCAGTGGTGAGCAAAGGTTCAAGGTACTCCGGACGTACCAACACGAGATAGAGGGCGAAGACCACGGGGAGCAACCCAAGAATCCAGGCGGAGAGCCGACCTTCGGCCGAGAGGACCTGCACCTGGCGCCGAAGTCGCTCACGCTCGCGGAGTGTCGCCGAGACCGTAGTCAAAACCTCGGCGAGGTTTCCACCCACCTCACGCTGGATCCGGATGGCCATGACCACCCAGGCGAAGTCGACGCTCTGCATACGCTGGGCGATGCCGTCGAGAGCATCCTCGAGGTCGACACCCAGCCGTGTCTCGATCAATGCCCGGTTGAACTCCGTCGAGATCGGGGGCTTGCCCTCGCGGACCACGGTGTCGACCGCCTGAGGCATCGAGTAGCCGGCGGAGAGGCTGCCGGCCATGAGCTGGAGGGTGTCAGGGAGGGCGGCCATGAACGCCTTGCGTCGCTGGCCTGCCTTGTATGACAGGTACATCCACGGGAGCACGACTCCGAGGCCGAGCGCCACCAGGGTCAACAGAACCCGACCGTTGGTGATGAGGAAGGCCACCAGGCCGGCGCCGAGGGTGATCCCGACGTGAATCAGCAGCCATTCTGCTGGCTTGAGAGGAACGGCGGCCGATTCGAGCTTGGCGCCGAGGGTCGACTCGAAGTCTCGGTGAGCGACGACGCGGCCGGCGAACTCAACGGCGCTTCTGGCTACCTGGGTATCACCCAGAACCGTCGTCTCCTGCTCCTTGACCGGAGCCCTACCGCCGAGGGTGTAGATGGAAAGGCGTCTCCGAACGCCCCCGCCTTGGCTGCGCTCAGGGTCGGTGCTTGCCGAGATAGCGACGTATAGCAGGACGAACATCGCGATGAAGACGGCGCCGATGGCTACCCAGATCAGGTTGTCTGCCATGGCCGTCAGCGGTCCGGGCTCCGGTGCTGGGGAGGGCGGAGGGATGTCGGTGTCACTAGGGGCGGAAGCTCCGAGAACAACCTGCGCGTCGTCGGTGACGGGCGTTCCGTCAACGGCAATGGTCGCCGACAGCGTCCCAGATGTCTGGGTGTAGCCCTCCGGTAGGTCTGCGGTGATCAAGAACCGGTTCGACAGGGTATTCGCTGCCTGGTCAAAAGCCTCGATGAGCTGGTCGGTGTCAGCCGCCTCGTAGACCGTTCCCTCGGTGGCGGCTGCGATGTCGGTAAGAGCGGCGATCTGCTCGCTGCTCTCACCGAACGAGACGACGTCGAACCGCGCATCCGACTGCTTGGCCGCTTTAGTTGCCTCAGCGAGAGTGGCTGAGCTCCCTCGGTCGGCGCCGTCGGACAGAAGTAGGGCCGAGCCCACATCGGCAGACGACAATTCGTCGGCGGCCAGGGCGT
>JANLWJ010000320.1:0-2265 GCA_031364455.1 Actinomycetes bacterium
CGGCGCGGCTCGGTCAAGCAGGCCGGTGAAGCCGAGAACCACGAAAACGACACCCATGAGGATCGCCCCGGCCGCGATCTCATCGACCCCGAGTCCCAGCGCAATAGCGATCGCGCCGAACGCCTTGAGCGGCTGCACCGGCACGGGGAGCCGGTAGCGGAAGGCACTGACCAGGTAGAGCAGGGCAGGGGGGAGCAGTACGGCGGTCGGGGCCAGGCCGTTGGACACGATCAGGGCGACCGCGATGGGCACCATGACACCCAGATCGGCCACAGCGCCCGACCACTCATGACGGTCGAACCGGAAGCCGGCCATTGGCCTATACACCCGCGCCACCGCCTGCCCAGAGTCCACAGGCTCAGCGTAGGTGACCCCGAAGGAGGCACCGATACCATCAGTCGCAGTCGACCTGAGGGGACCACCGTGACCGACCAGACCAACAAGCCTGAGACGCCCGACCGCAACCTGGGCCTCGAGCTGGGCCGCGTCACCGAAGCCGCAGCAGTTGCCGCCTCCCGATGGGTGGGGCGCGGCGACAAGAACGGCGCAGACGGTGCCGCCGTAAACGCCATGCGTACGCTGATCAACACCGTGAGCATGAACGGCACCGTGGTCATCGGCGAGGGCGAGAAGGACGATGCCCCGATGCTCTTCAACGGCGAAAAAGTCGGTGACGGCACCGGCCCCGACGTCGACGTCGCGGTCGACCCCGTCGACGGCACCACACTTACAGCCAAGGGTATGAACAACGCACTCTCGGTGATCGCCGTTGCCGAGCGCGGGACGATGTTTGACCCGTCGGCGGTCTTCTACATGGAGAAGCTGGCAGCCGGTCCCGAGTCCGCCGACGTCGTCGACATCCGGCTGCCCGCGAAGGAGAACATCCGTCGGGTCGCCAAGGCCAAGAAGATCGAGGCACAGGACGTCACGGTATGCATCCTCGACCGGCCGCGTCACGAAGGCTTGGTGCAAGAGATTCGCGACACCGGCGCCAGGATCAAGTTCATCTCCGACGGCGACGTCGCCGGCGCCATCATGGCGTGTCGCGAAGACACCGGCGTCGACCTCTTGCTTGGAATCGGTGGCACGCCTGAGGGCATCATCTCCGCAGTCGCCATCAAGTGCCTCGGTGGAGTGATCCAGGGGCGCCTGTGGCCCACCGATGACGATGAGCGACAGAAAGCGATCGACGCCGGCCACGACCTGTCCAGGGTGCTCTCCACCGACGACCTGGTTAGCAGCGACAACTGCTTCTTTGCGGCTACCGGGGTCACCGACGGTGAGTTGCTGCACGGTGTCCGGTTCCACGCCGAAGGTGCCACGACGCAGACTCTGGTGATGCGCAGCAAGAGCGGGACGATCCGCTTCATGGAGAGCGACCACCGGCTCGGCAAGCTGCGCAAGTACGCGGCGGTGCAGTTCTGAGCGGTGATAGCGCGGTCGTCCTCGATCAGGTCGTCAAGAAGTTCGGCCCGATCACTGCAGTCAACGGCCTCAGTCTGACGGTGCCCCGCGGCATCGTCCTTGGACTGCTTGGACCCAACGGTGCAGGCAAGTCGACAACGATGCGCATGCTCACCGGACAGACCCGACCGACGTCCGGTGCGATACAGGTACTCGGCTACGACATTCTGACCGCATCGAAGCAGGCCAGAGCGCAGATGGGTGTCGTCCCGCAGATCGACAACCTCGACACCGAACTCACTGTCGAGCAGAACCTGATGATGTTTGCCGTGCTCTACCGCGTCCCCCGTGGTGAACGCCAAGCCGCCGTTGAACGGGCTCTGGGTATCGCCCAGCTTCGGGATCGGCGTACCTCGAAGGTGACCGAGCTCTCCGGTGGCATGAAGAGGCGACTGCTCATCGCGCGCGGGCTGGTCCACACCCCTGAGCTCGTGCTTCTGGACGAACCGACCGTCGGGCTCGACCCTCAGGTGCGCCAAGAGCTGTGGTCTCTCATTGATGCGCTGCGCTCGGAAGGGACGACGGTGCTGATGTCAACGCACTACATCGAAGAGGCGGAGCGACTTGCTGACGATGTCGCCGTGATGGCGCACGGGACGGTCGTCGCACGAGGGACGCCCCACGAGCTACGGGCCAAGCACGTCGGCGAGCGAGCTACTGAGTACTACGCCTCGCCGGAGAAGCTGGCTGCCATCGAGCAGGTAGCCCAGGCGGCCGGCTTGGCCACCCGGCGCACCGGGCCGTCCATTGCGGTGCTCCGCTCCGAGAGTGCGCCAGAAGACCTGCTCGATGAGCTCGGTG
>JANLWJ010000146.1:0-2014 GCA_031364455.1 Actinomycetes bacterium
CTCTGCCACCGAACCGGCGCCAGAGCCGCCAGGCACGGCGACAACCGTGTGCGGCACCAGACTCACGAGCGCCGGCGAGCCGTGTAGGTTCGCCTCCTCCATGAGGCTGCCGCCCCAACGGGCCCGCTCCACCTTCGTCGGCGAGCCCGGGGTCACCGTGACGCAGTCGGCGGCAACGGGAAGGTCGGTGATCGCACCAAGGTGGGCGAGCACCTCGTTGCCGCGCGGTGAGCCGGTAGCGAGCACAACCGAAGCGCCGGTGCGAGAGGCAACTTCAGCAGCCGCCCGCGCCGATGCAAGGGGGGCGTAGTCGGTGAGACCTCCGTGGACGGCGACGTGCACCGTCGCGACGCCGTGCTCGGCAAGCACTCCCGCGACACCGCTGCCGTCTGCGCCAACGACCAGCGCATCAAGCTGCTCACCGGTGGACGCCGCCAGCTCGCGTCCGTAGGTGACGGCCTGCAGCGACAGCTCGTCGAGCTGCCCGTGGTCGTGGTCGACAAGTACGAGCACCATGTCAGATCACTCCTATCTGCTTGAAGATCTCGATGACGGCGGGAGCAGCTTCGGGACCATTGCCCAGGATCTGCGCCTGCTTGGCCTCGGTCATCGGAACCTCCAGCCGGGTCTTCTCGAGCTTGGACTCGGGGCGCTCCGGGTTGCGGCGTTCGATCGGCTTCTTCTTGGCGCGGATCCGACCCGGCACCGACGGGTAGCGCGGAATGTTGAGACCGTCGAGGACGGTCACGACCGCAGGAAGCGGCACCTCGTACATCTCGCGACCACTCTTCACCGGACGCTCGAAGGTGGCATTGCCCTCTTCGAAGGTCATCGCTTTCACACCGGTGACGATCGGGCGTCCGAGCTTGTGCGCCACGCGGATGCCGACCTGGTACCCACTGGCGTCCGCGGACTCGTTCCCCATGATGACGAGGTCGAAATCGGTCTCGTCCTCGGTAATCGCTTCGGCGATTGCCGACGCGGTCGCTTGCGGATCCCACTCCTGGCTGTCGGTCTCGATCAGGATTCCTCGATCAGCACCGATCGCCATCTGCTCGCGGATCTGTTCCTCAGCCTCGGCCGGACCGAGCGTGAGTACGGTGACGCTGCCGCCATGCTTCTCGACGATCCGCACCGCCTCTTCCACCGCGACCTCTTCGTGCGGGCTGATCGTGAAGCCGAGCTTCGCCGTCTCGATGTCGCGGCCGTCCTCGGTGATCGTGAACTTGCCCCCGGACAGGGGGACGCGCTTGATACAGACCAGGACATCCATCAGGACATAATCCGCTCGTTCTTGGGGTCGAACAGGGGAGTGGCTCCAGCAACGGCGACCGTCACCGGATAGTGCTCGCCGAGGTACTCGACGACGAGCTTGGTGTTCTCGACTGCGTACTCCGGCGGCAGGTAGCTCATCAGCACATGCTTGCCGACCGACGGTGCCGAGCCGGCGCTGGTGACAAACGAACG
Source organism: Actinomycetes bacterium (assembly GCA_031364455.1). Lineage (GTDB taxonomy): Bacteria > Actinomycetota > Actinomycetes > JAHEKZ01 > JAHEKZ01 > JAHEKZ01. Next base: position 1,468 of record JANLWJ010000146.1, read on the forward strand.
GCGTCCGTGTGCGTCGGTGATCGGCTGCTTGTCGGTGGTCAGGATCGGCTCCTTGCCCATCATGTAGCGCTTCACACCGCTGCTGCTGGTGTGGTCGTCGACCGTCAGCGAGCACAGCGTGGCCACCGGGTCTTCGCTGCGGTGCTTGAGGTGCGCCTCCTTGCCGATGAAGTCGGCCGCTTTGATCTTGGGCGGTGCCATGCCGGCTTCGACAACGGTGAACTCGGTCTCGAGCTCGGTCCCGAAAGCGCGGTAGCCCTTCTCGATGCGACCAGTCGTCCCGTACACGCCGATGCCGACGGGGATTAGTCCGTGCTCCTGGCCCGCCTCCCAGAGCGCGTCCCACAGCTGGGCGCCCTGTTCCATCGGGACGTAGAGCTCCCAGCCGAGGTCGCCGACGTAGGAGATACGCGAGGCCAACACCTTCAGCGGCCCGATCTCGATCGGCTTGCAGGTACCGAACTTGAAGCCCTCGTGCGAGACGTCATCGCGGGTGATGGACTCCAGAATCTTGCGTGCGTTCGGACCCCAGATGCCGAGCGTGGTG
>JANLWJ010000335.1:0-2156 GCA_031364455.1 Actinomycetes bacterium
CATGCCATCGGTAACCAGATCAAACACGCGTGCTGAAGAGACGCCACCGGCGTTGATCACTCGGAGTCCGAGCTCATCGGCCCGATCCTGCTGCACGGTCATCTGATACCTCCCGACACCTTAAGTTCGTTGATCCTGTCGCAAAGCCGGCCAGGACGACAGAATGCCGACGTGAGGATCCTGGCGATCGACCAAGGGACGTCCGGAACGAAGGCGATCGTCGTCGATCACGGTGTCGTGGTCAGCCTCGCCGAGGTTGCGGTCCATCCCTCACACCCGAAGCCCGGCGCGGTTGAGCATGACCCCACCGAACTGTGGGACTCAGTACTGACCGCCGGGCGTGAAGCGCTTGACGCCGCGGGTGGCCAGGTCGACGCCGTCGCCCTGGCGAACCAGGGCGAGACCGTGCTGGCCTGGGACCGTGCGTCGGGGCGTCCGCTCTCCCCAGCCATCGTGTGGCAGGACAGTCGCGCGCAGTCGATATGTGACGAGCTCGGCGACAAAGCCGACCTCGTCCGGGCACGCACCGGATTGGTGCTCGACCCCTACTTCTCTGCACCCAAGGCAGCATGGCTGCGACGTCACCACACGACCGACGGCGTCGTCACCACCAGTGACTCATGGTTGGTACATCAGCTCACTGGAGAGTTCGTCACCGACGTCGCTACAGCAAGCCGTTCACTGGTACTCGACCTTGACGCGGTCTCGTGGGATCCCGAGCTGCTGGCCCTGTTCGGTCTCGGCGACGAGGTGCTGCCTCGGCTGGTCGCCAATGACGAGGTGGTGGGGACGACGTCAGCATTCGGTGCTGAGATCCCGCTCGCTGGGCTCGTCGTCGACCAGCAGGCTGCGTTGCTCGCTGAAGCATGTATTCAGTTGGGCAGCACCAAGTGCACGTACGGCACCGGGGCCTTCTTGCTCTCGAACACTGGGGAAGTGGCGACCCGGTCGCGACACGGGTTGACGTCGTCAGTGGCCTGGCGCACCCGGCACGGCACGCAGTACTGCCTCGACGGCCAGGTCTTCACTGCGGCGTCAGCCGTGCAGTGGCTGGTGCAGGTCGGGCTACTCGATGACGTGCGATCCCTTGATGCCGAGGCAGCCTCCGGTAGCGGCGATGTCAGGTTCGTTCCGGCCCTGGCTGGGCTTGCGGCACCCTGGTGGCGTTCGGAGGCGCGCGGGGTCTTCTCCGGGCTGAGCCTGGCCACTTCGCGCGGGCAGCTGGTTCGGGCGGTGATCGAAGGTATCGCGGCGACCGTCGCCGCGTTGGTGTCTGTGATCGGCGATGACACCGACGCACCTCCCCAGACTCTTCGGGTAGATGGTGGCTTGACCCACTCAACGGCACTGATGCAAGTGCAGGCTGACATTCTGCACATCCCTATCGAGGTGTATCCGTCGGCGCACGCTACGGCGCTCGGCGCAGCCGCGCTGGCCAAGGCTGCTCTGGAGCCGACGGCAAGGCTGACTGACGCTCTGGGGCCATGGTCACCGTCGATGGTCTACGAACCGCAGTGGTCGGCCGATCGTGCGGCGGACTTCATGGCGCAGTGGCGCGTCGAAGCTGACCGCGCTGCGGAGGTCCACGCGTGACCACCGAGGTGTTTGATGTCGTCGTCATCGGTGGTGGCGTTGTCGGGTGTGCCGTTGCGCGCGAGCTCTCTGGCTATCGGCTGTCGGTCGCGCTCCTGGAGGCCAAAGGTGATGTCGGTGACGGGACGAGTAAGGCGAATACCGCAATCCTTCACACCGGATTCGACGCGAAGCCGGGAACCCTGGAATCGCGTCTAGTCCCGCGCGGATACGAGCTGCTCTCCACCTATGCAGCGGAGGTCGGGATCCCGGTCGAGAGCACCGGGGCGGTGCTCGTTGCATGGACCGAGGAGGAACTCTTGGCTCTACCGGGTCTGCGCGACAGGGCGACCATGAACGGGTACCAGCGTTGTGAGCTGATCGGTGCGGACCCCGTCTACTCGATGGTGCCAACGCTCGGAGCCGGGGCGCTCGGCGGGCTGACCGTTCCCGACGAGTCGATCATCTGCCCGTGGACGACGACACAGGCGCTTGCGAAAGACGCGAACGCCAATCTGCCAGATCAGAAAAAGGACTTCGAACAACTCTGCGGAGCGTTCTCGTGGGACGGCCGCTTCGTCGCC
>JANLWJ010000360.1:0-1887 GCA_031364455.1 Actinomycetes bacterium
GGGTGTCCACACCGGGGCCGACGGCTGCAATGTGTCCGGCGATCTCGTGGCCGAGGACCACCGGCGGGGTGACCATCGACTGGACCGACGGGTCCCAGGACCGGATGTGCAGGTCGGTCCCACAGATCCCGGTGCGGGCCACCTTGATCAGGACCTGGCCACTCTCGACCGCAGGTTCGGGCACCTCGACGAGGTCGAGCCCCGGCTCCGCCGCACGCTTGACCAACGCCTTCATGAAACCCTCCGACATGCGGCCCGCACTGCCCGGCCCCCGTCAGGAGTGACGAGGTGTCGCACCGAACGTGGCGCGAACCGCAGAGCGTACCTCTCGATGCGGCCAGAGCCACGCCGCGATGACCACAATCGACATACCCACTGCGCCGGCGAGGACAACTGCCGCAGCCGGCGAGGTTCGCTCGGCCACTGCGCCGAGGCTCACCAGACCGACGATCGCCATCCCGTTGAACCCTGCTCCGGCCATACCGAAGACCCGCCCACGTCGGTCTTCGGGAGTCAACTGCACCGACAGCGCCATCAGGGTCACGACGTATCCCTGGAAGAGCCCGTTGATCGACCACAGCACAATCGTGGCCGGAACGGGGGGCTCGGCCGCCGTTGCCAGCAGCGGCACCATCGACGCGATCGCCAGAGGAAAGATCAGTCGCACCTGCCGCTCCATCGGCAGCCGCGCCACCAGGAGTGCGCCCAGAGCAGCTCCCGCTGGTGTTGCTGCAAGCAGCGCCGTCGCAGCCCAAGGTGGAGCCCCGGCGTCGGCGGCATAGGGCAGGGCAACGGCGTCGGTGGCAACCAGGAGTGCGGCTGACCCCCAAAGGAGGAAGACGACACCACGAATGGCCCGGGTCTTGACGATCGTTCGCAGACCCGACTTGGCGTCCTGCATCATCCGGCTGACGCTGGTACCTGCAGCGGCAGCAGCCGGTCGTGGAGAAACGAACGCGAGCACGATCAGGTAGGAGATGAGGAAGGTCAGGGCGTTGAAGAGCAGCACCCAGCCGGCGCTCGTCACTCCCAATGCCAGGCCGGCGAGGAGGAATCCGAGCACCTGCACCACTTGTTCGAACGTGGTGCCAAGGCCCACAACAGCCTGATACTCGATGGGCGATCGCGCGGCGTCCGGGAGCAAGGACGATCTGGCCGAAAGGGCGGGCGCGCTGAAGGTCTCGGCGACCAGAAGCAACAGCACTGCTGCGAAGTTGGCGTCCCGGGCGACCGCGATCGCCAAGACCGTCACGATGAGGGCCCGTGCGAGATCGGCCCAGAGCATCACCGAACGGCGCGGAAAGCGATCTGCGAGAGAGCCGAGGAACGCGAACCCGAACGTGCTGGGTATGTACGAGACAGCGAGCACTGTCGCCGACAGCAGCGCGTTGCCGTCGCTGCGTTCGAGAATGTACAGAGCCAGCACCACACGGGCGAGTTGGTCCCCGATCCCCGACAGCAGCCGCGCCGCCAGGAGCGCAACCAGCTCGGAGTTGCCCAACACGGCGCGGTACTGCGCTGCACCCGAGGCGAGCCGGTCTGTCACGTGTAGAACACCTTCTCCATGACGGTCCTGGCCCGTCGAGAGACCCTGCGATAGTCCTCGACGAGCTCGCCGGACCGGCCAGGTTCGTACCCCATGGCTCCGGCCACGAGGTTCAGGTCGCCGGTGTCGCGGGGAATGCTGTCGGACGGGCGACCCTTTGCCACCATGATGGCGTCCCGGATGTTGGTCGCGAGCAGCCACGCCGCACGCAGGACGTCGGTGTCCTCATCTTCGAGGACACCGTTCTCTTGCGCAGCGGTTAGGGCCGCAAGGGTGCTAGTCGTTCGGAGTGACTCAACCGCGGCGGCATGCTGCATCTGCAGCAGCTGCACCGTCCACTC
>JANLWJ010000422.1:0-3476 GCA_031364455.1 Actinomycetes bacterium
GTCGGAGTCCAGCGCAACTCGCGCCGACTACGACTTCCTGACACCCCGGCGGGACGGGCGGCACAGCTCGCTCGCTCCGAGGATGATGTCGACGGCGCACCCAGCAGGCGCTCACGCCGCCGCCTCCTCGCGCTCACCGCAGTCGGAATGCTGATGCTCGGTCTCGTCGTCGGTGCAGTTGTCGGTTGGTACACGTGGTCACAGGGTCAGTACTTCGTCGCCACGACACCCGGGACGACCGGCCAGGTCGTGGCGGTCTTCCGCGGTCCAACCGACCCGCTCTTCGGCATGGATCTGTCCCGTCTGGTCGAGACCTCAACGGTCGGCATTGACGAGCTGCCTGAGTTCGAGCAAGAGCAGGTAACCGGTGCAATCGTCGCGCAGAACCTCGAGGACGCTAGAGACATCGTGCAGCGGCTCGCGGAGGAGGCACAGCGCTGCGCGGACAAGAATCCCCCAGCCGGCTGTCCGGTGACGCCGTGAGTACGGCTACCGCAAGCCCTGCTGCTGTGAGCACGCAGGCCCCCAAGCAGCGCCGCGGTACCGAGCTGGCGCTCCTGGTGTTCGCCTATGGGATCGCCCTCGCCGCCTTCGCGCAGGTCGACCTAGTACTTCTCGACCGGCTAAGTACCGACTTCACCACGTTCGCCATCGTCTTTGGTTCCGGACTGGTCGTTGCCCATGTCAGTCTGCGGTGGTTAGCGCCATATGCGGATCCGATCTTGCTCCCAACGGTCTCGCTGCTGAACGGGCTCGGCCTGGCCATGATTCACCGGCTCGACCTCGCTGAAGACCTCACGCCGTCCGACCCTGACTACGTCGCCCAGCTCGGGTGGTTTGTCCTTGGCATCGGTCTCTTCGTCGCCGTGCTCTTCCTCGTGCGTGACCACCGGGTGCTTCAGAGGTACACCTACACCGCAATGCTCGTGGGTTTGCTGCTGTTGGTTCTCCCGCTGCTCCCGTTCATCGGTACCGAGATCAATGGGGCCCGAATCTGGATCCAGCTCGATCTCGGCGGACGCTCGTTCAGCTTCCAGCCGGCCGAGATCGCCAAGATCGTTCTGATCGTCTTCTTCGCCGGCTATCTCGTCCTCAAGCGCGACGTGCTGGCGCTGGCGCGCAGCCGAGTCATGGGCATCGACCTACCGCGGGGCCGCGACCTCGGGCCGATCCTGGTCGCGTGGGCAGCTTCGCTGGGCGTTCTGGTGTTTCAGCGTGACCTGGGAACCTCGCTGCTTTTCTTCGGGCTCTTCGTCGCGATGCTCTACATCGCCACAGAGCGCCGATCCTGGATCTTCATCGGTAGCTTCCTGTTCGCCGCTGGCGCCTTCGTCGCGTACCAGCTCTTCGACCACGTACAGTTGCGGGTGGGGATCTGGCTCGACCCGTTCGCCGACGAGTCCGGCGACGGTTTCCAGATTGCCCAGAGCCTCTATGGCTTTGCCAGCGGCGGCGTCCTCGGCGTCGGGCTAGGACAGGGGCACCCAGACTTCGTGCCCTTCGCCAAGACCGACTTCATCATGGCCGCATTCGGTGAAGAGCTGGGCCTTACCGGAGTGATGGCCCTGCTCGTCCTCTACGCGATCATCATCGAGCGCGGTATGCGCACCGCGGTGGCTTGTCGGGACGCCTTCGGCAAGCTCCTTGCCGCTGGACTCTCGACAGCGGTTGGCATCCAGGTGTTCGTTGTCGTCGGCGGCGTCATGAAGCTGATCCCCCTGACCGGGCTGACTACACCGTTCCTCTCCTACGGCGGCTCCTCGCTCATCGCCAATTGGGTCTTGGTCGCCCTGCTCCTGCGAGTCAGTGACGCGGCCCGCCGGCCGCCAGACGCTCGACGCGGGGTTGTGGCATGAACGCCACCATTCGCCGCACCGCCGTCGCACTCGGCGTGTTGATTCTCGCCCTCATGATCAACGCGAACGTCCTCGCGGTCATCCAGAACGACGAGCTGAGGGCTCGAGACGGCAACCGACGTCAGATCATCGACGAGTACGACCAGCAAAGGGGCTCGATCCTCGTCGGCCGCAACGCGGTGGCCAAGTCGGTCCCCACCGACGAGCGGCTTCGCTACCTGCGCGTCTACTCGCAGGGCCAGACCTACGCCCCGGCTACTGGCTACTACTCCGTCTACGGAGCGACGGGCATCGAGAAGGCCGAGGACGAGCTGCTCGCCGGTTCTGATGACCGGCTCTTCGTCGATCGCCTGACCACACTCTTCTCCGGTCAGCAGCAGCAGGGTGGCACCGTCGTCCTGACGCTGGACGCCGACGCACAGCGCGCTGCCTTCGAAGGCTTGGGCGGGCAGGAGGGTGCAGTCGTGGCTCTGGACCCCAGGACCGGAGCGATCCTCGCCCTGGCCTCGTCGCCGTCGTTCGACCCGAACCTGTTGGCCTCGCACGACCCCACTGTGGTCAGCGACAACTACGAGGAGCTGCGCAAGGATCCGGGCGACCCGCTGCTCAACCGCTCAATCCAGCAAGTCTATCCCCCGGGGTCGCTCTTTAAGGTGGTCGTCTCTGCCGCCGCGCTCAGCAGCGGGGAGTACACCCCTCAGACCGAGATTCCGGGTCCAGCGGTGCTCGACCTGCCAGAGACGTCAGCGACGATCAGCAACTTCGATGACTCACCCTGTCTCGACGGCCAAGTGACGCTCACCGAGGCTCTGGCCTTGTCCTGCAACACCGCCTTTGCCAAGATCGGCCTCGACCTCGGTGACGACGCACTGCGCGACCAGGCCGAGAAGTTCGGCTTCAACGAGCGGCTGGACATCCCTCTGGCTGTGACGCCCAGCATCTACCCCAGTGACCTCAACGCCCCCCAGACCGCTCAGAGCGCTATCGGTCAGTACGACGTGAGGGCAACGGCGATGCAGATGGCCATGGTCGGGGCCGGCGTAGCCAACGATGGAGTGGTGATGACGCCCTACCTCGTTGCCGAGGAGCGTGCTCCAGACCTTTCGACTCTTTCGGTCACCGAACCGGAACCAATGTCACGTGCCGTGTCGTCTGAGGTAGCGGGAGAGCTTAGCGACATGATGGTCACGGTGGTCTCGAACGGCACCGGGGGAAGCGCAGCAATCCCCGGAGTCAGCGTGGGCGGCAAGACAGGCACCGCCCAGGACGGCAATCGTCCACCACATGTGTGGTTTATGGCCTTCGCCCCTGCGGAAGATCCGCAGGTGGCGGTGGCCGTGATCGTTGAGAATGGCGGACGTCTCGGAGAAGCCGCGACGGGTGGAGCGGTGGCTGGACCCATCGCACGACAAGTGATGGAGGCGGTGCTCCAGTGAGCGGCGACAGGACCAACGGCACGCTCGGCGGCCGGTACGAGCTCGGTGAGCTGCTCGGCCACGGTGGCATGGCAGACGTGCGTAAGGCGATGGATCTGCGGCTCGGGCGCGCGGTTGCCGTCAAGATGCTTCGCACCGACTTGGCACGCGACGCAACGTTCCAGGCGCGCTTCCGTCGCGAGGC
>JANLWJ010000436.1:0-7490 GCA_031364455.1 Actinomycetes bacterium
CAGATGTCTACTTTCACTGGGGAACCTCAGGTGGGCCGTTTGGCGGCAAGGACTGATGCGTCCTCTCGAGAGTCCAGCGAGACCCAACTGGCACCAGAACTGGCACCGACAGAGATGTAACCAAGGCAGGTCAGGAGCCACATGACCCCTGACCTGCACAAACACCGTCGGGACGACAGGATTTGAACCTGCGACCCCTTGACCCCCAGTCAAGTGCGCTACCAAGCTGCGCTACGTCCCGTTGCAGATCCGAGGCCTAAACACCAGCCCCAAACGGATCCAAGAACCTGCATTGACACCCAGTCTGACACCCAGCAAGCGGAATGCCTCAACCAGTCCGACCGCGCAAGCGTAACCACCGAACACCACACCAGCGACACACCCCCATGACGACTGGCAGCCTCACCGCCACCGAACCAGTGACACCCTCGCCCCCTCGAACTGCCACCCATCCCAAACACGAGGTGCTAGTTATATCGGGTATTGCACTCTTCCCAAAGCCGGGACAGGGTGAGGGAGATCAGCCATGGACCCGGGATCACTGCATGGATGTGGTCGCCGCAGCCACTGGTGAGCCCACCCGACAATTTCAAGGAGTCGAACCGTGCTCAAGTCGATACGCATTCCGCTGCTCACCTTCGCGTTCGTCATCGGGCTGGCCGGGGTCGCAGTCGCGACACCCGGGGTCAGCTTCGGCCCGCCGACGCCGTTGTCGAGCGGCACACACGCCGAGTCGGTGCAATACAACACCGGTGAGGTGAAGTTCCAGACGAAGGGCCCCGTGGACTTCGTCACCCAGACGATCACCATCGGTCCCTCGGGCTCCTCCGGCTGGCACTCGCACCCGGGCGTCGTCCTCGTGACCGTGCAGTCGGGCGATCTGGTCCACTACGAGGCTGACTGCTCGGCCACGCCGCAATCCGCCGGTTCGGCGTTCTCTGAGTCGGGCGACCAACCCGGCCTCCTTCGCAACGCGAGCACCACGACGTCGGCCGTGGTCTACGTCACGTTCATCGTCCCGGCAGGGACGACGGTCCTACGGAACGACGCACCCAACCCTGGCTGCCCCCAGAACTAGGGCCCTGTCTGCCCCTGGCCGCGATGGGAGATGCGCGACCGAGCGCGTCGGTCCAGACTTCATGAGCGGCCGATAGTCGAGCGCAGATGGAACGTCGAACCACATGGAGCCCCGGCCCCTAACTCGGGTCGGGGCTCCAGCCTCTTGAGGGCACCGGGACGTAGAGCAGCTCGGCAGCGCACTTGACTGTGGGTCTCTCGTAAGCGGAAGCCCGTGTCTGTTTGTCTCCGGTGTGGTTGCCCGGTTCCCTGGTGGCTACTGGCCCTGGCAGCACTAACGCAGCAGTCTTTGACGACGGGAATCGGGACTCAGCGAACTCCGGGCTCGTCGATCGTCAGAGTGCGCGCGTCAGCGTCCAATGTCGCCATCACGCCGAACGGGATCGATGCCAGATGGGGTCCGTGCCCCAGAGGCAATCCGTAGATGACCGGCACCCCGAGCGAACCCAAGTGCTGTTCCAGTACGTCCTCAAGGGACCGGTCAGCGACGACCTCAGGGTCAGGGTGACCACAGCCGTGCAGGTCGCTCACCACGAAGCCAGCCACGTTGTCGAACATGCCTGCCAAGCGCATCTGCCAGAACATCACGTCGAAGTCGATAGCACGCAGGTCAACTTCTTCCAACATCACGATGGCGCCCGAGAGATCGAGTTCGTACGCGGTCCCCATCACGTGGTTCAACGTGTAGAGGTTTCCACCGACGATCGGTGCAGATGCTCGTCCCGGCGCAATGGCGCGGATGTACTTGTCGTCGGGGCGCCGCGGAACCTCACCAACACCACCCTTAGTGAAGGCGCTGACCGCGGAGTCGAGCGTGAACGCCTCCCGGTCGTTCGCCCCGAACGAACCGAAGCCAGGTCCATGGAAGGTACAGAGGCCTGACAACGTGAGCAGAGCAGCGTGCAAGTTGGTGATGTCGCTGAACCCCATGATCGCCTTGGGGTTCTCAGCTACCAGGTCGTAGTCGATGAGCGGAAGCATCTCGATCGCCCCTACTCCGCCCCAGAGGCAGAAGATGGCGTCCACCTCGTCATCGACCAGCAGCGCATGCAGGTCGTCAACCCGGCCTTGCGCCGGCCCAGCGACATACTCCTGGCGGGCCCAGACACTGTCGGTCAACCGTACGTCGTAGCCCCGCGACTTCCACCACTCAATGGGACGCAGGACGTCGCTGCGGTTCTCGAAGGGACCCGACGGGGCAAACACACCGACCGTGCCTCCTGCGGGCAGCGGACGTCCGAACCGAGTCGCCTTCACCTGATCTCCCCTCGTCGATGAACTGACACCGGACCTACTTCTTGAAGCGCTTCTCCCGCACTTTCATCGTGACGTGGATCGGCGTACCGACGAAGCCGTACTCCTCACGAAGACGTCGCTCGATGAAGCGTCGATACCCGGACTCGAGAAAACCGGATGTGAAGAGTGCGAACGTAGGTGGCCGACTGCCCGCCTGGGTGGCGAAGAGGATTCGAGGTTGCTTGCCGCCTCTGACCGGGTGTGGGTGTTCGGCGACCAACCGGCCCAAGAACGCGTTGAGCTGGGCCGTTGGGATTCGCGTAGACCATCCTTCAAGTGCTGCATGGATCGCTGGAACGAGCTTGTCGACGTGGCGGCCACTTTCGGCAGAGACATTCACCCGAGGCGCCCACTGCACACGAAGCAGATCCCGCTCGATCTCCTTGTCGAGGTAGTAGCGCCGTTCGTCGTCCATCAAGTCCCACTTGTTGTAGGCCAACACCAGCGCACGCCCGGCATCAACTACCAGAGAAAGTATGCGGGTGTCCTGTTCGCTGACCGGCTCGCTCGCATCGATAAGTACGACAGCGACCTCAGCCTTGGCCAACGCAGACTTGGTGCGCAGGCTCGCGAAGTACTCGCTTCCACTTGCTTCGTGGACCCTCTTCCGGATCCCGGCGGTGTCGACGAACCGCCACTCTTCGCCGCCGAGCTCGATGAGCTCGTCAACGGGGTCGACGGTTGTGCCGGCGACGGAGTCGACGACGACCCGATCCTCGCCGGCGAGTCGGTTCAGCAAGCTCGACTTGCCGACGTTCGGGCGCCCGAGCAGGGCCACTCGGTGCGGCCCCCCTGCGATCGCAGTTCCGTGCAGTTCCTCGGGCATCGCCGCGAGCATCGCGTCCAGCAACTCACCGGACCCCCGGCCATGGAGCGCTGAGACGGGGAACGGCTCACCGAGCCCTAAACTCCATAAGGATGCCGCTTCAAGCTCTTGGCGGGTGTCATCCACCTTGTTCGCCGCCAGGATGACTGGCTTCTTGGCCCGCCGGAGCACCTGGACGACGGCCTCGTCGGTGTCAGTGATGCCTACCTCTGCATCGACAACCAGGAGCACGACGTCGGCAGCATCGACCGCCATCTCTGCCTGCGCGGCCACCCGGGCAGCGAGCCCCCTGGCGTCCCGTTCCCATCCCCCGGTGTCGACGACGATGAAGTCTCGCCCCGACCAGGTGGCGTCGTAGGCGACGCGATCGCGAGTGACGCCAGGACGGTCCTCGACGACTGCCTCACGACGGCCGATGATGCGATTGACAAGCGTTGACTTACCGACATTGGGGCGCCCTACGACCGCGACGACCGGAAGCGAGACATCGGAAACTGGGAGTTCGTCGTTCTCGGTCACGACGTTGCGAAACTCGGGATGCGTTCGCGCACCATCGCGATGACTTGCTCGATGACCTCATCGAGTGTCAGGGACGTCGAGTCGATCATCACTGCATCATCTGCCTGCGTGAGCGGTGACAGCTCGCGGGTCGAGTCAAGGTGATCGCGTTGGTCCAGCATGGCTGCGGTGCTCTCCACCGTGATGCCGTGGTCGTGGGCCCACTCGGCAGCGCGACGTTGCGCCCGAGCTTCGGTTGCCGCAATCAGGAAGACCTTTACTGCAGCGTCCGGCGCCACCACCGTGCCGATGTCGCGGCCCTCCACCACGACCGCGCCGCGTTCCATGATCTCGCGCTGGATCGAGACGAGTCGCTCGCGCACTGCCGGAACGGCGCTCACCGCGCTGACCGACTCGGTGACATGCGGGTCGCGGATCTCGGCGCTCACCTCGTGGCCATTGACGAAGACACCGGGAGTTGTCGGGTCAACGGAGATGTCGAGGGTGGGCTCACCTGCGCGGGCGGACACGGCCGCGGCGTCCGCAACATCGACACCCTCACTGATCAGCCACCAGGTCAGGGCCCGGTACATCGCGCCGGTGTCGACATAGTTCCAGCCCAAACGCGAAGCCACACCGCGCGCCGTGCTCGATTTGCCTGACCCCGACGGACCGTCGACGGCGACGGCAACGAGCGCACCTGTGGTGTCGTGCACCATGGCTGCTCCTTCCCGTTGCTGGTCGAACTTCCCGAGTACTGGGCACTGAGCGTGGCCCGGTAACCAAAATGTGGTCGGCCGAGGGTATCGGTTCATCACTCTGGAGTCGTATCCGAAGGCGAGCGTTGCCCTAGTGCGACGACCAGCCGTCGGCATGAAGGGCCTCGACCAAGCCGGCTGCCTCGTCAGGGCGGACCGAGAGCTCGACGATGCCCACCGGGTGACCCGGGGAGTGCTCGAGGTCGATGTCTTCAACGCTGGCACCTGCCTTGGCCACCGTGGCGAAGAGCCGAGCCAGTGCACCAGGCTCATCGGGGATCACGACGGGAATCACCGTGTACGAGGCGGCGGGTGCCCCATGCTTGCCTGGAATAGAAGCAAAACCACGATTCCCCTGATCGAGAAATCGCTCAATCGTCTTATCGACATCTCGATGAAGCGCCGTATCTTCGCTAGTCCCGGGGTCGGCCACAGCGGTCAGAGCATCGGCGATCTCACTGAGGTCAGCCGCCAGACGACTGACGATCGGTGCGAGCGCGGCGGCGTTGGCGGTCAAGATGTCCACCCACAACCGTGAGTCACTTCCCGCGATCCGGACGGTGTCACGCAAACCCTGGCCAGCCAGCGCCATGACCACTGGCTCAGTGCCGCTCAACTGACCGGCCACCGCACTGGCGGCGACCTGCGGGAGGTGTGACACGAGTGCTACGGCCGCGTCGTGTGTCTCGGCGTCGACGATGAGCGGATCGGCGCCGCAGTCTCTGGCCAGCTGCTCGACGATTGCCAGCCGCGCCGGGTCCGCGACCCCGTTCGGGCAGATCGCCCAGGGTCTCGCGTCGAAGAGGTCGGACTGCGCGGCGACCGCACCCGAACGCTCCCGCCCAGCCATGGGGTGACCGCCGATAAATCGCTCACCACAGCCCATTTTCTCGGCATTTAGTCGAGGTTGAGTCTTAACACTCGATACATCACTAATTGTCGTTAAGGGATATAGACGAATCACCTGATTCATGACTTCGCCCATCACCGACGGAGGCACGCAGAGCAGAACGAGGTCAGGATCGCCTGGCGACCAGCCCGGCGTCCCCGCACCCAGCTCGCCAGCCAGCCGTTGGGCTCGCTCATCGGTGTCAGCGACCCACACGCTCCAGTCCGAACGCGCTAAGGCCAGCCCAACGGACGTGCCAACCAGGCCGGCCCCCACGATCTGCAGCGACCGACTCATTGAGCGAGATCCTGGCGAAGCGTCTCGGCGCCCCTGAGGTAGACGTGCACCACGTCCTTACGCGGCCGGTCGAGCTCGGCGTGAGCCAGGACACGCACCACGCGCGGAAGTGCTCCGTCGATGTCGAGCTCTTGGGCACACAGGAGCGGGACGTCGCCGATGCCGAGGGTGCGGGCCGCTGCGGCAGGGAAGGCACTCCTCAGGTCGGGGGTGCTGGTGAAGACCACGCTGATGAGGTCGTCGGTCGATAGCCCGTTCCGCTCGAGAATTGCCGTCACCAGCTCGACGACGGCTTCGGTCATCTCGACCGGGTCGTCAGCGGTCAACTGGGTCGCTCCGCGGAGTGCTCGAATCACTCGCACACCTTAGCGGCCTCTCGATGAGGAGAGGATCCGACACGACGACTTATCGACATGTCCAGTTCGGCATCGGGCCAAAAGCGCCACAGCTCCGCTCCACTACGTCGAGGAGACTTGTCGACATCATCGCTGACACCGGATCGTTCATCGGCCGTCGCTGCATGTCAGGAGTGCCTTCGCTCTAGAAGTCGACAATCCGAGACCGACAGCAACAGGCAACTTATCGATAACCGGGTCGCACTCAGAATGTCGAGAAAGACACTATCGCTTTAACGACTTGGCGACATGTCAATAAGATCAAGAAGGGCTCCCTGCTCGTGCCGGGAGAGCAGGCGGACTCCCCCGGAGTGCAGCCGGCTGAGTCGAATCGGGCCGAACTGCAACCGCACCAGCCGGCGTACCGGGAGGCCAACCTCGGCCATCAGGCGACGGACCACCCGGTTGCGCCCAACGTGGATAGTGAGCTCGATCTGGGCCTCCTTGCCGACCTGGTCGACGACGCGGAAGTCATCGACAGACACCATCCCGTCCTCCAGCTCGACACCGGCCTTGAGCCGCCGTCCGATGTCTCTGGGCACCGGTCCAGTCACGACCGCTCGGTAGAGCTTGGGCACTCCGAATGACGGGTGAGCCAGCCGATGGGCCGCCTCGCCGTCGTTGGTCATCAGAATGAGCCCCTCGGTCTCGATGTCGAGCCGGCCGATGTGGAAGAGCCGCTCGCTGCGATCGGCCACCATGTCACCGATGCAGGGGCGGCCTTCTGGGTCATTCATCGTGCTGACAGTTCCCTCAGGCTTGTTGAGCGCCAGATAGACCTGGCCCGGCGCCACCGGGATCCGCTCCCCGTCCACCCGTACGACCGCCAGGGCAGGGTCTATCCGCACGCCCTGGATCTGGACCACTTCGCCGTCAACGCTGACCCTTCCTGCGGTGATGAGCTCCTCAGCGGCCCTACGGCTGGCCACGCCTGCCGCCGCCAGCACTTTCTGCAGTCGAACGGCGCTGGGATCCTTATCCTCAAGTGGAGGTTTAGTCACAGTTCCGCCTCGAGTGTCTCGAGGTCCGGGAGATAGGGGGCCAAGTCGGGCAGATCGTCCAACGATGCTGCTCCGAGCCGCTCCAGGAAGTACCCGGTGGTCTTGTACAGGTGCGCGCCATACTCGCCATCGGTCCCACACTCCTCGACCAAGCCGCGCGCCAAGAGAGTTCGCATGACGCCGTCGACGTTGACCCCCCGCACGGCGGAGACCCGGGCTCTGGAGACCGGCTGGCGGTAGGCGACGACGGCCAACGTCTCCAATGCTGCTTGGGTCAGTCGGGCCTGCTGACCGTCGAGGACGAAGCGTTGGACGGCGTCGGCGTAAACCGGGCTGCTGTAGTAGCGCCACCCTCCGGCGACCTCTTTTAGGGCGAACCCCCTGCCCTGCTCGAGATACTCCCCCGCCAGTTGCACACACGCGGCCGCAACGTCAGCCTCCGGGCGCCGCAGC
>JANLWJ010000162.1:0-4156 GCA_031364455.1 Actinomycetes bacterium
GCAGAGGTTGCCGCGCTCCTCCCCAGTGAGGAACCAGTGGTCAATGCGCACGCTCTGTAAGGGGTCCAGAGATCGTTGGCACCAGACTTAAGCCTGACGCGGCCAAGATGCTTCGCTGCGCCCGAGCTCAGTGGCTTAGGCTGGGCTCGTGAGCAAGAGCGACGCCCAGCGGGCATTGAGAGAAGCCAACTTCGCCCGTCGTAACGCGGCCAAGACAGAGCAACTTCCCAAGCGAACGGCAGAGGCAAAACATACCCCCGCCTCCGAACCCGAGAGAGCGCAGGCCACTAGGCCGTCAGCGGTCAAGACGCCATCGACAAGCGCGACCGAACCGCTTTGCGGTCACCGCAACATGGGGGGCAAGAAATGTAGTCGCCCCGCTGGCCACGCGGAGAAGAACCATCGCTACAAATAGCGACGTCCCAACAACAGGCCGGGCCAAGAGTCGGGGGTTGGGGCGGTAAACCGTTTGGCACATCACCCCCGCTCACCGCAACTGCAAAAAACGCGGCGGGATTGTGATCGGAAAGTACGGCCGCGCAGCTGCCCAGCTCCCGCCGAGCCGAACTCGAACGTCCTGGATAGAAGAGTGTGGAGGGCACGCCCTCTACGCGGCTGGCGGGACGATCTACGAGCGGGTCGTGACCGCCGACGGAAGCCTCGACTTCGTCGAAGTCTCCCGGCACCAGACCAAACGAGATCGCAAGCCGGATGGCGGCTCGGCCTTCTACGGCCGGCACACCTTGACCTGCCGAAACACCGACGGCGTCCACGACTGGTGAAAGCCGCTAACCCCGACCCAAACGGACGAGGCGCACAAGTTCAATCGCAGCGACTACCTGCGCGTACTGCCCCCAACCGACCTCGACTACAGCAGCGTATACGGCGTGCGGGCTGACACAGAGTCACTCAACGCCCAGTTCGAACGCGCCTTCCACAACAGGCGGCTCCCCGCCTGGGGGCTCCACAACCAGACCGTTATCGCGGTGTCCTTCTTCGAGTCGATTGTAGGAGATCACTCGAAGGATCACCCGGTGGCCATCACCGCATCTACGGCGACACGCTCAACGGAACCCGTACACCACTCTGCCGGACGCAACTGACCAGTCACGTTCAACGTGTCGACCGTCAGGCCGCCTGCGCTAGTGCGCTCGCAATCACTGCGGCGACCTTCTGCGGTAGCTCGTCCGGGAGGAGGAATACCGAGCCGGGAATCGTCACCAGGGTCACGTTGGGAGCAGCCTGGAGTGTGGCGCGCTCAGCGTCGGTAAGGCCTCCGTCCCCCTTCTCGGCGTGGACCACCCACGCGGCACTGCCAGACGCGGCCAGCTGAGCGGCGAAGTCCCTGTCTGCGGCGATGTAGTCGAGATACTCGACGCACGCCAGGACAGAATCGCTCGCTCTGTTCCGCTTGAAGTCCTCGATCAGTTCCTTCTTGTGCAGCTTAGGTGTCTTGGCAGATCTAGCCATCAGTGGCATCAGCCGGAGCAGGGCGGACATCGGCCAGCTGCCCAACTTCTGTGAAGTCCGCACGACGGCGCGGAAGAACGCCGCCTCATCCTCAGTCGTCAAGCTGATGCCAAGGAGCACCACCGGACCATGGAAGTGCCCTGACAGCGCCATGTCCAGGGCCACTGTCGCGCCGTGGGAGAAGCCCACGACAACGTCGCACCCGTGTTCCTTTGCCAGTTCCCCGGCCCGACGGGACAGAGCGGGGATGGACACGTCTTCGGACACGCGCGCGCCTGCCATGCCCGGCAGCGTCGTGGCCACCAAGCGAACACCGGAAAGCGCCGGGTCAGCCATCACGAGGTTGTACGAGCGAGCCGCGTTGGCTCCACCAGGGAGGAGGAGGACCGCTCGATCCGCATCTGGCGGTCCCGTGGTCAGAAGCTCCCAGGATTCCCTCATGGCTGCCTCCGAACAGTGAGTCTCCTACCCATGAAGGGTACAGCGAGACGATCCCCGCTGGAGGCTGGAGTTGTGACGAATCTGTGACGCACACGGCGACAGGCTCATCTTGATCCGTTGCGCTGGTTGGCCCGCCTACAGGTCCTCAACGCGTTGGAACCCGGCTCGGTGGCGTGGCCAGGTGCGTCAGACCTCGACTTCCGGGAAGTCTCAGAATCAACTCAACGGGTCGCAACTGGCTTGCGTCGCGCGCTGGCCGCAGCCGGCGTGAAACGGCCCGGGGGTCACAGCGGGTTCTCTTCAGGCGTTTGCGGCGAACGCCTGCTACGCCACGACCCACCGGGTCGAGGACGTAGCTGAACTGCTAGGCCCGCAATCCCTGGACCGTTCGATGGCGAAGATTGATCACCAGTGGCAGTCGGCGTGGGCCGACCACGTCCGGGCACCGGGCGATCGCTGACTCGCGTGGGGAGACTGAAGGCCAAACGCAACCCGCGAACGGCAAGGCTCCGTGGGTGGGACTCACGATCCGAGGTGAATCGGAGCATCCGTCTCATCCGCGAGACCCAGCGTGAGCGAAACAAGCGTGCACAAACCCAGATGTCGATGTTGCTGGCGTTCGCAGCTGATCCGGATCTGCACGTGGTCGCGTCCCGGGTCAACGCACAATCCGAGCGCGATTGCTCGCGAGGCCGTCGACCCCGACAACACCCCGACTGGTGTCTGCTCCTTTTCGGTGCTTGCATCCGTGCCTTCGGGTCTGCCTCAGTGACGGCTCGGCATCTCGCCGACCCGTTGCTGTGGCAGGCCGTGATCGATGCGGCCGCGTCCCACCAATCATCGGCCGAGGTTGTGCCGGTGATCGGTCCGACGCGTGACCAGTGTTGCTACTTCATGCGGCACCGGCGCAGTGAGGGCCTCCTGACCGACTTGTCGGTGGCAATGCGAGGTCTGGCCGCTCAACTGGCCTGCGAAACGGGGCTTCTCGACCCCGAGAAGCGATCGATCTCCTGACCCGTAAAACCCAACGACGTCGGTGTCGACGGCAAGGACTTCTCCTCGCCGCTGCGCACGGATCTGACCGAGCGGACCAACAAGAAGACTGGCGAGATTCGCCCGGTTCGTCAGGATCCCGCACGTCACCTCTACGGCGAGGTGGGCCAGGAGGGAATGGCGTGGGGCACGAAGTTCGGCGTCGCGTCGGTGCGGTCACCGGGTCGTGCTCGGCGTCGCACACGTCCCACACCGTGGCGGAGGTGGCGAAGCCGGAAGACTCGTCGATCTCATGGTCGACCTCGCCGATCGCGCACCGGGCATCTCGGCTTTCGTCGCCGACGGTGCGCTACGCGGAACGCACATCGCGCGGGTTCAGAACGATTACGGGTTGCCCCGTAATCTCCCCCGCTCGCCGCAAGAGGAAAGAACGCGGCGGGATCGTGATCGGCAAGTACGGCCACGCAGCCGCCCAACTCCCACCGAGCCGGGCACGTACGACGTGGATAGAGAAGTGCGCTGGGCATGTCCTTTACGCGGCAGGCGGAACGATCTACGAGCGAATCGTGACCGCCGATGGAAGCCTCGACTTTGTCGAAGTCACATGACACCAGACCAAACGAGACCGCAAACCGGATGGCACGTGGGCGTTCTACGCCCGACACACCCTGACCTGCCGATCCACCGATGCCCTGCACGACTGGTGGGAACCGCTCACCCCGACCCAGACCGATGAGGTGCACAAGTTCAACCGCAGCGACTACCTGCGCGTCCTACAGCCGACCGAGCCCGACTATTCACGTGTTTACGGCATGCGCGCCGACACCGAATTACTTAACGCGCAGTTCGAACGCGCCTTCTACAACCGGCGACTTCCCGCCTGGGGTCTGCACAACCAGAAGGTGATAGTGCTGATGGCCTCGCTCGCCCAGAACGCTTGGGCGCGTCACACGTGGCAGCGGGCGATCGACCGACAGCAGTCACGACCCCAAGTAGCTGCCTAACTCCCCCGCGACCCCCCACCAGCACCGCACCGGACTCAACCGTGCTCGCCAGCCCACCCAGAGCCACGAAATCGCTCCTTGACGCCGTGATCGGGGCCGAACCAGCGCCAAAGTCCTCCCCCTAGATATGATCCGCCCCGATCCGACCAGATCGAGGCAGGGCCCAACGGGTTTCCCACAAGGAATTCCGCACGTCCCGCCCCCGTAGGACGTGCGTGAAACCTCCGGCACAGCAGGTGACCTGCGTG
>JANLWJ010000170.1:0-8143 GCA_031364455.1 Actinomycetes bacterium
CCTGGGTCGGCACGTAGGTGGGGTGGATATCGGGCTTCATCGCTTCTCCTCGTTCGGGGTGCCGGGTCGACCTGGCCAGTTGGCCCTGCCGTGAACCGGAACCGCAAGAGATTGTGCCACTCATGGTCGCCCGTGCCCAAACGCAGTCTGGGCTGGCGCAGTCTGGGCTGGCGCAGTCTGGGCGCTAGTCGGCGTCCCCGCTGAGCATCGCGCCCGGCGTGGTCTTCTGAACCTGAAGGAGGAACTCGGTGTTGCTGGTGGTCTCCTTCAGCTTCGAGAGCAGCAGCTCAAGTGACTGCTGCGACTCGAGGGCGTGCAGCACGCGTCGCAGGCTCCAGACCACCTTGAGCTCGTCCGCAGCCAGCAACAGCTCCTCCTTACGGGTTCCCGACGCGTCGACGTCAACGGCCGGGAAAACACGCTTGTCTGCCAGCCTGCGGTCGAGCTTGAGCTCCATGTTTCCGGTGCCCTTGAACTCCTCGAAGATGACCTCATCCATCTTGGAGCCAGTCTCGACCAGCGCCGTGGCAAGAATGGTGAGTGAGCCACCGTTCTCGATGTTGCGGGCAGCACCGAAGAACCGCTTCGGCGGATAGAGCGCCGACGAGTCGACACCACCGGACAGGATTCGTCCAGATGCCGGAGCCGACAGGTTGTACGCACGACCAAGCCGGGTCATGGAGTCGAGCAGCACGACGACGTCGTGGCCGAGCTCAACGAGGCGCTTGGCACGCTCGATCGCCAGCTCGGCAACCGTTGTGTGGTCGTCAGCTGGGCGGTCAAAGGTCGAGGCAATGACCTCGCCCTTGACGGTGCGCTGCATGTCGGTGACCTCTTCAGGTCGCTCGTCAACCAGCACCACCATCAGGTGTACCTCTGGGTTGTTCGTGGTGATCGCGTTGGCGATCGCCTGCAGCACCATCGTCTTTCCAGCCTTGGGCGGGGAGACAATGAGTCCGCGCTGTCCCTTGCCAATCGGAGCCACTAGGTCGATGACGCGGGTGGTCAACAGACCCGGCTCGGTCTCCAGGCGCAGTCGGTCCTGCGGGTACAGCGGGGTCAGCTTGTTGAAGTCAGGGCGCTCCTTGGCGTTGTCGGCCTCGGCCTCGGCACCGTTGATGGTGTCGAGCCGGACCAGGGCGTTGAACTTCTCGCGGCGCTCGCCCTCTTTCTGCTGGCGGACGGCGCCAGTGACGGCGTCCCCACGGCGGAGGCCGTAGCGACGAACCTGGGAGAGCGAGATGTACACGTCGTTGGACCCGGGCAGGTAGCCCGACGTCCGAACGAACGCGTAGCTGTCGAGGACGTCAACGATGCCTGCGACCGGAACGAGGACGTCGTCAGGGCTAACCTGCGGCTCTCCCTCTGCGAAGCGGTCACGAGTGCCGCGCTCGCGGTAGCGGTCACGGTCACGACCACGCCGACGACGTCGACTGCTGCGACTGCCCTCGAAGTTGTCGCGGTCGCCGCGGTCATTGCGGTCCTTGGACTGCTCGGACTGGTTTCCCTTCGCCGGGCGCTCGCTTGCGGAGTCGTCCCTGCTGGGTCGGGCCTTGGCCCTGGTTGGGGCGCTGGTCGGGGCGCTGGAGGCGTCTCCGTTCGTCTCAGAGCTGTCGGCCCGGTCGGCTGACTCGGCTCTGGCGACCGTCTTTGGCTTGCGGGTCGAGGCCCGGCTGCCCTTGTCGCTCTCAGTGGAGGCGCTGTCAGTGGAGGTGCTGCGGGCTGGGGCGGACTGCCCCTGCTTCTCGCGGATCGCCTCAATCAGCTCACCCTTACGCATACGGGTGGTGCCGGTGATGCCGAGGCCAGACGCGACGGTCTGCAGCTCGGCCAGGACCATGCCAGACAGCCCGGGGCTCTTGCGACGAGTGGTCGCGCCCTCAGTAGCAGGCATGGTGTCGGTGGTGTCGCTCACGCGATGTCCTTCCAAATGTTCCGGTACGTCGGATATGACGCCGGAGGGGATCCTGGCGCGTCATTCGGCGTCAGGAGGTAGTGCGTCGCCGGAGTCAGAGAGGCCAGCGGAGACCGGTACCGGAGTGAAGGAATCCCAGTTGCTGAGCGACCAGAACCGTTTCGGTCTGAAACAGTCTCGGTCTAAATACCGTCAGGATCTGAGATGAGGAAGACACTCGGGATACCCGGTGTATTGCCATGCTAACACCTAGCGTCGCCCCGATGTTCCCGGGGGTCAGGATCTATGTCGGCGTGTCGACCCTTCACCTGAACCCAACCCCCAAGAAGTGGGGCGGTGATTCGGTCAGAGCGGCAGGATCTGCACGCCCTGACGATCGGCCTCGAGCGGAACGATCTGCCACCCTCGGCGGGTCTGAGCGGTGAGGTCAGATGCCGTGGTCCGGCTGGTGAGCGCCAGGACCGTTGGCCCGGCACCAGAAACGACCGCCGGTACCCCTGCAGCTCTGAGCTCGTCGACCAGCGCCAGGGAACGTGGCATAACGGGGCGGCGGTACTCCTGGTGCAGGAAGTCCTCGGTTGCCACCATGAGCAGGTCGGGTCTGTCGGTGATGGCGCGCCCCAGCAGCGCCGCGCGGGCGCTGTTGAGAGCGGCATCACCATGTGGCACGACGTCCGGAAGCGCTTTACGCGCCTTGGTCGTCCGCAGCTCGGTGCCGGGGATGAACGCAACGGGAAGCAGGTCAGGGTGCGGGTTCGACATCAGCACTCCAACCTCTCCCCCGTCGGTCCAGGCCATGGTGAATCCGCCGAAGAGAGTGGCAGCCACGTTGTCCGGGTGGCCCTCCATCTCGGTGGCCACCGCCAACAGTCGCTCGTCGTCGAACCGGTCGTCGCCGCCCACCGTCAATGCGCGGGCAGCGGCCAACCCGCCGACGATCGCCGCAGATGACGACCCCAGGCCGCGGCCATGCGGGATGCGATTCAGGCAGCGCACCTCGAGGCCGCGCGGACGGCCGCCCATCCGGTCGAAGGCGGTGTTCATCGACTTGATCACGAGGTTGCGCGAGTCTTTGCGAACCTTTTCGGCGCCTTCACCAGCGACGTCGAGGTCGAGACCTTCCTCACCGACTCGCACGACGATCTCGTCGTAGAGGGACAGCGCCAGGCCGAACGAGTCGTATCCGGGCCCCAAGTTGGCACTGGTGGCTGGGACGCGGACGCGCAGCGTCACGGCCCGGAACATCGGGGCTGCCACTACTCGGTCAAACCCAGTAGCGATGCCGCGGCATGCGCGTCGTTCTCCACCGTCACCGGCTGCGGTGCGCCGGCGATCGCCCAGTCGGGGTCCTTAAGGCCGTGGCCGGTCACCGTGCAGACCACGGTCTGCCCGGTGTCCAGAAGCCCTTCGTCGGACTTCTTGAGCAGGCCGGCCACACCGGACGCCGACGCGGGCTCGACAAAGACGCCTTCCTGCGACGCAAGCAGCCGGTAGGCGGAGAGGATCTCGCGGTCAGTCACAGAGTCGATCAGGCCGCCAGAGTCGTCGCGCGCCTCGAGCGCGAACTGCCACGATGCCGGGTTGCCGATCCGGATAGCGGTCGCCACTGTCGACGGCTCGGGGACGATCTCGCCGCGGACGATCGGCGCTGCCCCTGCAGCCTGGAACCCCCACATGCGCGGCCGGTGCGTGCTCATGGCGTCGTCGGCGTACTCGCGGTAGCCCTTCCAGTACGCGGTGATGTTGCCGGCGTTACCGACTGGGAGAGCGTGGATGTCGGGAGCGTCGCCCATCTGGTCGACGATCTCGAACGCGGCCGTCTTCTGGCCCTCGATCCGGACCGGGTTCACGCTGTTGACCAGGGCGACCGGGTACTCCTCAGAGAGCTTGCGGGCGAGGCTGAGGCAGTCGTCGAAGTTGCCGTCGACCTGCAGGAGTCGGGCACCGTGGGCCAGCGCCTGACTCAACTTGCCGAGCGCGATCTTTCCCTGGGGCACCAGGACGGCACAGACCATGCCGGCACGGACGGCGTAGGCAGCTGCGCTGGCGCTGGTGTTACCGGTAGAAGCGCAGATGACGGCACGGGCACCATCCTCGGCCGCCTTCGAGATGGCCATCGTCATTCCGCGATCCTTGAAGGAACCGGTCGGATTCGCACCCTCGACCTTCAGCCACACCTCGCAGCCCGTGCGCTCAGAGACCACGTTGGCACGAACCAGCGGCGTGCCACCTTCACGCAAGGAGATGACCGGAGTTGCCTCGCTAACCGGCAGGCGCTCGCGGTACTCGTCGATGATTCCGCGCCACTGCTGGGTCTTCTGCGTCAACACAGTGCTCATTCTCCCACCACGCGCATGATCGAGGTGACTTTCCGGACCGAGTCGAGGCCGCGAAGGCTCTCACAGGTCTGTGCCAACGCCCTCTCCTGCGCCTCGTGGGTGACAATCTCCAGGCTCGCGTCGTCACCGTGCCCCTCCTGACGCAGCGTCTCGATACTGACGTCGTGCTCGGCAAAGACCGCAGCAACCGTCGCGAGAACACCGGCCTTGTCAGTCAGGTCGAGCGCAATGTAGTAGCGAGTCGACGAGTCAAGAACGGGGAGCACCGGCAGTTCCGCGTAGGCCGACTCACGTGGCCCGTGGCCTCCGCTTATGCGGTTGCGGGCAACCGCGACGATGTCGCCGACCACCGCGCTCGCGGTAGGCGCGCCACCGGCTCCTGGCCCGTAGAACATCAGTTGGCCGGCCGCATCCGACTCGACGAAGACCGCGTTGTACGCCTCACGAACGGCCGCAAGAGGGTGATCTCGAGGAACCATCGCCGGATGCACCCGCACGTAGATTCCGCGCCCGCCGACCGAACGCTCGGCCACGGCTAGCAGCTTGACGACGTACCCGGAGGCCCTGGCTGCCGCAACGACGTCGGTCGTGACAGCCGAGATGCCTTCGCAGTAGACGTCGGCCAGCGTGACTCGTGAGTGGAAGGCCAGGCTGGCGATGATGGCGGCCTTGGCCGCCGCGTCATGGCCCTCGACATCAGCGGACGGGTCAGGCTTTTCTGCGTAGCCGAGCTCCTGTGCCTCGGCCAGCGCGTCAGCGAAGGAGGCGCCACTTTCGTCCATCCGCGTGAGGATGTAGTTGGTCGTTCCGTTGACGATTCCAAGGACGCGTTGTACCCGGTCGCCGGCCAGCGACTCGCGGAGCGGTCGTAGCAGCGGGATTGCACCGGCCAC
Source organism: Actinomycetes bacterium (assembly GCA_031364455.1). GTDB lineage: Bacteria > Actinomycetota > Actinomycetes > JAHEKZ01 > JAHEKZ01 > JAHEKZ01. Next base: position 5,148 of record JANLWJ010000170.1, read on the forward strand.
GCTTGCCTCGAAGTAGAGGTCGAGGCCCGCGGCATCGCAGGCCTCGTGAAGCTCTGCTCCGTGCTGGGCGAGCAGCGCTTTGTTCCCGGTGACCACGCTCGCACCCGAGGCGAACGAATTGAGGATGAGTTGTCGCGCAGGCTCGATACCGCCCATCAGCTCGACCACGATGTCTGCGCCGCGGCCGGTAACTAGCTGCTGCAGGTCGTCGGTGACCAACGCAGGATCAACCCAGGTACCACGGTCGACACCGGTCCGCCGGACACCGACTCCCACAAGCTCGAGCGGTGCGCCGATCCGGGCGGTGAGGTCAGAAGCCTGCTCAGCAAGCAGCCGCGCAACCTCAGAGCCCACAACACCAGCCCCAAGCAGCGCGATCTTGAGCGGCTCTGCGCTCATCGTTCCTCCCGGTCGGTCGGCTTCGGCACTCAACACCCGCCCGAAGCGTTCCCGAGCAGCTAGGCGTCGGTCTCGAGAGTGTCGGGGTCAAGCCTCCCATGGGCGACCACGCAGAACTCATGCCCCTCGGGGTCGGTCATGGTCTGCCATTCCACTCCATAGGCCGCGATCGGCGTTCCCAGCCGTTGTGCACCCAGGGACTCCAGCCGTTGGATATGGCCCGTCGGGTCGTCCGGGTGCACGTCGAGATGCATGCGGTTCTTGACCGTTTTCGGCTCATCGACCGGTTGCAGGATCAAGACCGGCCCTGGCGGCTCGCCTTCGGTCGGGGCCAGAATGCGGTACCCGTCGGCCCTGTCGACGAGCTGGTACCCGAGCGCCGCTTCCCAGAACGGCACCAAGGCATGAGGGTCGAGGCAGTCCAGAACCACGGAGACGCGCATTGGGCCACCCTAGGCGCGCTCGCGGTCAGCAGCTGCTGGCGCGTTGCTACTGCGCTCAGGCGCTGGTGTCGAGCGACAGCAAGTCGTCGACGGTCTCGCGGCGGATCACGACGCGTGGCTCGCGCGACGACGACACCGCAACCACAGGAGGACGGCCGAGCAGGTTGTAGGTGGACGCCATGCTCCGGCAGTACGCGCCGGTGGCCGCGACCGCCAGGAGGTCGTCAGCCCGCACGTCGTCAGGCAACCACGCGTCCCGCACCACGATGTCACCGCTCTCACAGTGCTTACCCACCACCCGGGTGAGCATGGGGGCGGCGTCAGAGTGCCGGTCGGCGACGACGATGGTGTAGTCGGCGGCGTAGAGAGCAGTGCGCGGGTTGTCGCTCATCCCACCGTCGACGCTGACGTACGTTCGCGACGCTCCGGCGTCCAACGCCACCTGCTTGACGGTTCCGACCTCGTACACCGTCACCATGCTGGGTCCGACCAGCGCGCGGCCCGGCTCGACCGCCAGACGCGGCACCTCGAGCTCGTAGGCCCGGCACTCGCGTTCGACGATTGCGTGCAGGCTGGTGGCGACGTCCTCGGTATCGGCCGGGTCGTCCGAGTGGATGTAGGCAATGCCGAGACCGCCCCCGAGGTTGAGCTCGGGAAGCTCGATGCCGTGACGCGTCCGCACGTCCGCCAGCAGCTCAACCGCCCGGTGTGCCGCCACCTCGAAACCTGAGGTATCGAAGATCTGTGAGCCGATGTGGGAATGGATACCGACCAGCTCGAGGGATGGCTGCAGCAGGACGAGCTCGATGGCCCGGGCCGCGGCACCTGAGGCGAGTGAGAAACCGAACTTCTGGTCCTCGTGGGCCGTGGCAATAAACTCGTGGGTGTGCGCCTCGACCCCGACAGTCACACGGACGAGCACGCGTTGCCGCACACCAGCTTCCTCGGCGCACCGTGCCAGCCTGCGGATCTCCTCTGTGGAGTCGATGACCACGCGGCCAACACCGAGGCCGACCGCGTGGGTCAGCTCGTCGACCGACTTGTTGTTGCCGTGGAAGAGCACCCGCTCCATCGGAAAATGCGCGCGTTCGGCGACGGCCAACTCTCCCCCGGTCGCGACATCGAGCCCAAGCCCCTCCTCGGACACCCACCGGAGTAGCTCGACGCTGCTGAACGCCTTGCTGGCGTAGTAGACGTCGGTGCCAGTGAACGCATCGGCATACGCACGGGCACGACCCCGGAAGTCCTCCTCGTCGAGCAGGAAGACCGGCGTACCGAAGGCTCGCGCGAGGCCGGGAACGTCGTGACCGTGCAGGTGCAGCTCACCTGATGCGGCCCGCTGCATGCCGACGGGCCAGACATGACCACTGAGCGCGTTGAGATCGGCTGGCGGCGCGGTGTGCGCCGCATCGCTGACGAGGTCACCATGCCTAGGGCCGGCGGGGTGGGCGCGCATCGGTGAAGCTCCTTGCAGAGAGGACGGAACACCGAGAATAGTGCGCGCTTCACCACCGGCCAGAAGGCCGTCACCGAGCTACTCGGGGCCGCCTGTCTCCTCGTCCTGTTTCTCTCGCCGATCATCGTGCCTTCGACCTCGTCGTCGCCGCCACGACCACGCATGGGTTCCCAGCGTGACAAGCGCCCAGCCGATCACCATCGCCGCCACGATCACCATGAAGAGCGGGGCCTGAATGGTCCACCCGAAGATCTGCACGGTGGTGTCTGCGGAGTTCTGTGCGACCAGCACGATGACGACGACCACTAGCACGATCCAGAGGATCAGCGCTGGCGTGACTCTTCGGCGTCCGCCTATCTCAACCAAGGTGCTCTCCGTCTCTGCGTTCGGCTCAGCCGGGGTTGAAGATGCTGTGCGCGTCATGGAAGTGCAAAACGTACCGGCACTCGCGACATATGTAGAGAGTCATCCGGTGGCTGGTCAACCCCCACCGGCCGTTCTGTCGAGACTCCTGCATCTCGAAGTCGGCCCCGTCGCAGACCGGGCACTTCAGCCGGATCTGCCCATTCTCATCCTTCATTCCCATGCGGGAAACCTACCCAGGACCAGGCAGGCAAGGCTTCGACGGTGGCGAATTTCCTGCGGTTTCTGTCGCAATTCCCGGCGAGAAACGCACAGAATTCGCCACTCCTCCCCAC
>JANLWJ010000173.1:0-2665 GCA_031364455.1 Actinomycetes bacterium
GGCGACGCGTCCGCAGCGAGCTGCTGCTGGCCAGGGCCACCCGTACTCCGCCGGCACGGGACGACAAGGTGGTCACCGCCTGGAACGGTCTCGCCGTTGCAGCGTTGGCTGAGATCGGCGCTGTGCACCGACGTCATGAGCTCGTAGCGGCGGCCACTCGGTGTGCCGAGCTGGTCTGGAGACTGCACTGGACCGGCGGGCGGCTGCTGCGGATGTCGCGAAACGGTGTTGCGGGGGCGGCGCACGGCGTCCTGGAGGACTACGCCGCCACCGCAGAGGGCTGGCTCACGCTCTACCAGGCCAGTGGCGACATACGCTGGTTCGACCGTGCCATCATCGTGTTGGACGCAGCACTCGCGCGCTTTGCAGATGGCCGAGATGCTTACTACGACACGGCAGCTGATGCCGAGCAGCTCGTCCGGCGTCCGCAGGAGTGGACCGACAACGCGACGCCGTGTGGCCAATCCGCGCTGGCGAGTGCGGCGCTCATGGCTTCGGCGTTGGGCGGTCACCCGGCGCACCGTGAGGTGGTGGAGCGGCTGCTCGCCAGCGCCGCTCACTTGGCCGCGCGGGCGCCGCGGTTTGCCGGTTGGTGGCTGGCCGTGACCGAAGCTTGGGTAGATGGACCCCGGGAGGTTGCGGTGGTGGGGGAGCCAGGTGCGATCCGCGACGCACTGGTGGAGGCGGCCTGGTCGTGGCCTGCCCCCGGCCGCGTTGTGGCAGTTGGAGCGCACGGAGACGACGGGCTCGGCCTGCTCCGGGGTCGCGCAGGCCGGACGCCGCAGGCCTGGGTCTGCCGCGGGTTCCGCTGCGATCTGCCAACTGATGACCCCGATCGGGTCGCGCAACTCCTCCGAGGTGCGCCAGAGTGAGGCCATGACTGAAACGACCTCCGCCGTTGCCCCGTCGACCTACACCGATGCCGTCGTCGTGGGGTACGACGGGTCTGATGACTCCAATCGAGCGGTGCGCTGGGCGCACGCTGACGCCGGCCGGCGTGGAGCTCGGCTGGTCGTGGTCCGGGCCTGGTCGCTCAAGACGGCGCCGCGACCAAAAGGACATGACCTCAGCTATGTGCCGAGCGAGGACGAGTTCACCGCGGCCGTCCGAGATGCGCTCACTATCGACCTTGCCGGGGTGCTCGGAGCAGGGGCGACTGCCGAGGTGGTGCCGCTCGCCGTGCACCGTCCGGCCGAGGAGGCGCTGGTTGAGGCATCCCGGCACGCCGCGGTCACCGTCGTGGGGGCGCGCGGATCCGGCCTGGCTCGCTGGCTCGGCTCGGTCTCGGCTTCGGTCGTCCGGCATGCCCACGGGCCTGTTGTGGTCGTCCCGCAGGACGGGGAGAGGGGTACCTGATGTGCGCTGTGGGTGACAATGCTGGCATGTAACTATGTAATGAAGTAATCTTGACTCATGAAACGAAGCCATCAACGAACCTCACCACGTCCCCTCGATCTGTCTACCCTGCGCGGCTGGCTCACCGGTCGGCTGCCGGAGACCTGGTACACCGCGACACCCACAGTCGTCGTCGACCGCGACGAGATCACGATCATCGGCACCCTGGGTGACGTCACGATCAACCAGATCCCGGACAGCCCGGACGCCGTCGATGACGCCGAGCTGGCGGCAGCCCGCCGTGGCCGTGTCGCTGCCTTCCGCGAGCAGACTCGCGACGAGCGGATCACGATCGCCCAGGCGCTCGAGGCCGAAACCGGTCGCGCGGTGGCGTGGGGCGTCGAAATCGGGGATGAGCGGGTGCTGTTCACCCACCAGGCTGTGCCGGTGATGACGCGGCTGCGTCAGCCCGAACGCCAGGTGCTCGACACCCTGGTGGCCGGCGGAGTGGCACGCTCGCGCGCCGATGCCCTGGCCTGGTGTGTCCGGCTCGTCGGCCAACACACCGAGGACTGGCTCTCCGAGCTGACGTCGGCGCTGGCTGCAGTCGAGGAGGTCAAGGCGGCTGGTCCGTCTGTGTGACGACGTGACCGGGTTGACCGGTGACCCACTGCCGAGGGATACAGTCGGGCGGGATCACTGGAAGGGGGTGCCACGTGGGGCTTCGGGACCTCGCCTACACGCTCTACGAGCGGAGGCTGCTGGCATCCCTCGACCCCGCACAGGCCCCGCACCACGTTGGCGTCATCCTCGACGGCAACCGCAGGTGGGCGAAGGCATCGGGCACCTCGGCGAGCACCGGGCACCGGGCGGGCGCCGACAAGATCGCGCGGCTGCTCGAGTGGTGCGACGACGCAGGCGTCGAGCTCGTCACACTCTGGCTGCTCTCCACCGACAACCTGGCCAGACCAGAACCTGAGCTGGCGCCGCTGCTGGCGATCATCGAAGAAGTCGTCACCGAGCTCGCAGGCGGGGGACGGTGGCGGATCCACCCGGTCGGCTCTCTCGACCTGCTGCCGCAGCAGACCGCAGAGGTGCTGAAGTCGGCCGCCGCCCAGACCCGCAATGTCGAAGGTCTGATGGTCAACGTTGCCGTCGGCTACGGGGGGCGGCAGGAGATCGCTGACGCCGTCCGGTCGCTGCTCGTCGAGCACGCGGAAGCAGGCACGTCGATGGAAGACCTGGCGCGCGACCTCGCTGCCGACGACATCCAGCAGCACCTGTACACCAAAGGCCAGCCGGACCCCGACCTGGTGATCCGCACCTCTGG
>JANLWJ010000564.1:0-5692 GCA_031364455.1 Actinomycetes bacterium
TGCATATCGGCGATGTCGTCGAGGGACTGCTCCCCCAGCGTTGAGACGCGCGCTGCGAAGAGCACGTCGGCATCCTGGGCGGCTGCCCGGACCAGCTCGACGGTCATGTCGCTGCGGAACTGCATTTCGAGATCACTCACGGGATCACCCTAGCGATCGACCATCGCGTCCGAACCACCGGCGAACCGAGCCAACCCGAGCGAGGCAACGTCTGCCGCAACCGCGTCCGGGAGGGGCGTCTCCTCAGCCAGACTCGCGATTACCTCGCCGAACATCGGCAGGAACTTAAACCCCTGTCCGCTGTCCCCGCAGGCCACTACGACGTCACCGACCCGATCGATGATGAACCGGTCGTCAGTCGACTCGGTCCAGGCACACAGCTCTGAGCGCACGGGAGTGGCGTCGAACGCCGGCAGCTCTCGGCGGACCCGCGCGACCGCCTCCTGCTCGCGCAGCCTGTCCGGCTCACGGTCGACGTCGGCTTCGGAGAAGGGCCGGACCGGCTCGTCGAGCCCGACCTTGTAGCCGATCCCCGGCGTCGGCATGGCGTAAAACCCAAAGGACGAGCCGTCCGGTGGGACGTCGACGAGGCATGGCCGGCTGGCCCACGGGACGTCGTCGCCGCCCTTGACGTAGGTGACCTGCGCGAGGTTGGCCGTCAGTTGCACGTCGATACCGAGGTCGGCGAGCAACGGCCCCGACCAGGGCCCGCCGGCGACCACGACCCGGTCGGCGACCCATGTGGTGCGGGTGCCGGAGACATGGGCGACCACCTCGAGGCCACCGGCAGGCAGCGGTTCCACCGCCTCGACGGTGCACCCGCCGACCAGAGCACCACCAGATCGACGCAGCCGGGTGAGGCTCGCCCGCAGGGTGTCGTCGGCGCGAACAGCTCCGGCCTCCGGCTGCCAAACGACGGGTCCGACGTCGGCCCAGCGCAGCTCGGGGAAGAGCTCAGCCTGCCGAGCCATATCGACCTGCTCGTGATCCACGCCCTCAGCTGTGAGTGCTTCGGCAACCTGATCGGTAAGGCCCCCGCGCCAGAGCAGCCCTCGGGTCAACCGCAGGGGACGGCCGACGTCGCGTTCGAGGCGCTTCCACAGCTCGTGGTTCCAGATGGCCATGCGCACGAAGTCGCGGTCGGGGTGCGCCAGCCGAAAGACCCGGGTGGCACCGGACGATGAGGCGAACCGATGGCCGACGTCGAAACGGTCGAGTGCGATCACCTCATGGCCGCGGGTGCTCAGCTCGGCTGCGGCGGAGAGCCCCATGACTCCAACACCGATGACCACCACGCGCATGAGGCGACCCTACGACGACCACCGGAGCAGGCGCGGCACCACTCCCCCTGCGAAGATGCAGCCATGGCCGACGTTTTCGTGCGTGCTGCCCGCCTCATCGATGCCAGCGGCTTTGCCTCCGTGCAACGACGCAGCTGGATGGACGCGAGCACCGACCTCGGGCTGCCCTTGCCGCCGGACGCCGACCTCATGGAGCGGTCATGGGAGAAAGCGGTTATGGCACCGCCGAGCGACCGCCACCACACCTGGGTTGCGGTCGAGACGTCCAGCGGACAAGAGGTCGTCGTCGGTGCTGCCGCCCTCGCACCTGCCTCTGACCCCGACCTCGACCCGAGCCACTGCCTTGAGCTTCTCGTCTTTACCGTCGACCCGGCGCACCGAGGCAAGGGGCACGGGTCGAGACTGCTCACCGCCGCCCTTCAGTCAGCGTCGGCCGCTGAAGAGGAAGAGGCGGTTACCTGGCTCGCCAGTGGCGACGATTCACTGCGCCGGTTTCTGGAGTCAGCCGGCTGGGCAACCGACGGGGCACACCGAACGCTGGCGACGGACGATGACGACATCGACGAGAACGACACCAACGCGAGACAACTGCGACAGGTGCGACTCGGGACCATGCTCGAGCCTTCCGCTTCATGACCGACCAGCATCGCGCGGTACGTACCCAGTCATGGGGGGTCGGCGTCGCCGTCGGCGCCTACGGTCTGGGGTTCGGTGCTCTGGCTGTCGTCAACGGCCTCAGCGTGGCCCAGGCGATGACGCTGAGCGTCATGGTCTTCACCGGCGCCTCCCAGTTCGCACTCATCGGCGTGGTCGGCGCCGGAGGAGCCGCCGCTTCTGGAGCAGCCGCAGCACTGGCGCTCGGTTCGCGCAACGCCTTCTACGGTCTTCGGCTCGCCCCGCTGCTGGAGGTCCGCGGGTGGCGCCGTCTAGTAGCGGCCCAGCTCACCATCGACGAGTCGACGGCCGTCGCCATCTCCCAACCGACTCGGCAGCTGACCCGAACGGGTTTCTGGACAACCGGGATCGCGGTCTTCATCTGCTGGAACATTGCCACCGTCGTTGGCGCACTCGCCGTCGACCAGATCTCCGACCCGAAGGTGATCGGGCTCGACGCCGCGGTTGGAGCGGCATTCCTCGCGCTGCTCTGGCCGCAGTTGACCACGACCACCACCCGTGCGGTCGCGGTGGGTGCGGCCGCCCTTGCCCTGGTGCTGACGCCCCTGCTTCCGCCCGGCATCCCGGTGCTGGCCGCCGCCGTTGTTGGCCTGATGCTTGCGTGGCCAGAACCTCGCACCAACTCGCGCCATTGGATACGGGACCTGCCACATGAGTGACCTCTGGTGGGCGATCCTCGCCACCGCCGTTGGCGGGTACGCGCTGAAGGCCTCTGGCTACTTCGTGCCAGTGCGGGTGCTGGAGCGGCCCCGAGTAACCCGGATCGCCATGCTGACGCCCGTTGCGTTGCTCGCTGCCCTGACGGCGGTGCAGGTCTTCGGTGACGGCCAGAGCCTGGTCCTGGATGCGCGAGCCGCTGGCCTGGCCTTCGCGGTCGGTGCACTGCTGTTGCGCGCCCCGTTCCTCGTCGTCGTCGTCGGGGCGGCCGCGGTCGCCGCCCTGCTCCGACTCCTCGCCGGATGAACGGCAGGATGAGGGTATGAGCCATTGGTACGCAGGCTGGAAGTTCTGGCCAGACCGCCCCAAGGGAGAGGTCGGTGAGGCGTACCGCCAGGTCAACTGGATCCGGCCCTACCGCCCTGGGCCACTACGCGTGTTGCTTGCTCTCTTTGGCGTACTGATCACGACCGGCCCTGCGTTCTTGTCCTTCTCGATCCTCCTCAGCCCCGGTCCGGTGGTGCCGCGGCTCATCTATGGCACCGCCATCGGTCTGCTCGCCGCCGGACTCGCCATCGCCATCACGCGATTCTTCGCCATCGGTGTCTACGTCAACGATGCCGGTGTCCGCATCCTGACGATGCGGGCAATGGCGGCCTACCCCTGGCGCCTGGTGACCGATGTCTCCACCGCCTCTCGTCAGTCCGACCCAGATGCTGAAGGCGACCGCGTCGTCATTACCGTGCGCGACGTCGGTCCGATCGCGACCCCGGTCCGCCGTCACAGCATGGACTTTCTCGGGCGACCGGAGCCGTTCTCGATGGCGTCGCTGGCAATCGAGCGCTGGTGGCGCGACGCCGGCGCGCTTGGGCGAACCAACGACTAACGCGCGTCGTACCGCTCGATCGCTGTCCGCATAGCTGCGCGCGCCCGGCGACGGTCTCCTGCGTCGTCGTAGGCAACCGCCAGCCGGAACCAGGCCCCCCAGTCCCCCGGGTCGTCCTCGACCTCACGCTGTCGCTTGGCAAATCGGGCGTCTGCATCCGCTCGCACGATGCGGCCGCCGGGCGTCCGCGGTAGGTCGTCCTCAGGCAAGCCACCGATGGCATCAAGGGTGCAGCCCATCTCAGCGGTCTTGGCACCGAACTGCAGCTCGCGGACGACGACCCAGACACCGATCACCGGCAGTGCGATCAATGCACCACCGAGGACGACTGGGATGAGATCCTCACTGGAGAGCAGCACCCACGACCGCTGCGCGATGAAGAGTAGGTAGAAGCCGCAGAGGGCGGACAACACCAACGAGACGACTCGAGCGTTCACGAACCCACCGTTCAGGGGGCGCTTGGCGGACCGAGCAGGGGCTCGAGCCCGACCGTCAGACCCGGCCGGCTCACTACCTGGCGCACGGCCAGCAGGACACCGGGCATGAACCCCGCTCGGTCCAAGGAGTCATGGCGGAGCGTCAGAATCTCGCCAGCGTTGCCAAAGACGACCTCTTCGTGGGCCACAGCACCGCGTAGTCGTACCGAGTGAACCGGGATTCCGTCGACGGAGGCGCCGCGGGCACCCGGCATGGCGCTCACGGTGGCGTCCGGCGCCGCATCGGTTCCCCGTGCCGCACGGGCTGTAGCGATCACCTGAGCGGTATGGACGGCAGTGCCGCTCGGCGCGTCGAGCTTTTCTGGATGGTGGGTCTCAACGATCTCGACTGAGTCGAAGTGCGCTGCCGCCTCGCGGGCGAAGCGCATCAGCAGGACAGCGCCGAGCGCGAAGTTGGGGGCGACGACAATGCCGAGGCCGGGCGACCGGTCGACCATGGTCTGCACCTGTTCGAGCCGTTCGTCGTCGAACCCACTGGTGCCGACGACGGCGTGCATGCCAAGAGCAAGCGCCCGCTCGAGGTTGCCCATCACGGCGTCAGGGCGGGTGAAGTCGATGACGACCTGCGCGCCGGACGCCGCGGCATCGTCGACCGAGCCGTCACTGTCGATCTCGGCGACGAGCTCGAGGTCTGCTACCTCCCCGACAGCCTGGACGGTCTGCTGGCCCATGCGGCCGGCGGCACCGATCACAGCAACCTTGATGGCGCTCACGAGGCGACGGCTCCAGAGAAGTCCCGATCGGCGTCGAACGGTCCAATCACTGCCAGGGTCGGGGCGACGTCGAGCACCTCTGAAGCAACGTTGCGGACGTCGTCGAGGGTGACGGCCTCGACGCGGCCCAACACCTCGTCGATCGAGAGCATCTCGCCGTAGACGAGCTCGCTCTTGCCGATCCGGTTCATTCGCGAGCCGGTGTCCTCCATGCCGAGAACCAGTGATCCGCGCAACTGTCCCTTGCCTCGCTCGAGCTCCTCTGCGGTGACCCCACGGTGGCAGACCCGCTGCAGCTCGGCACGACACAGGTCGAGTACGTCATCGACCTTCTTGGGGAGGCAACCGGCATAGACACCGAAGAGACCGGCATCGGAGTACTGGGCGTGGTACGAGTAAACCGAGTAGGCAAGCCCGCGCTTCTCGCGGACTTCCTGAAAGAGTCGGCTGGACATCCCACCACCGAGAGCACTGTTGAGCACACCGAGGGCGAAGCGTCGCGGATCGTTGCGGTCGACGCCGGGCACCCCAAGAACGAGGTTGACCTGCTCGGTCGTCCGCGGGATGACAATGACACCGCCACCTGGCTTCGGGCGCGGTTGGGACCGTCGCACTGGGGCCATCGCTGACTCCTCGCCGGTCAGCTGGACTCCCCCAGCGGCGAAGGCCTTCTTGACGAGTCGAACAACGGCCGCGTGGTTGAGGTTGCCGGCAGCAGCCACCACGAGGTGCTCAGGCCGGTACCAGCGCTTGTAGTAGCGCCGGACGGTGTCGCGACTCAGCGTTTCGATCGACGCCACCGACCCGAGGATGGGACGGCCGAGAGGTGTGTCACCAAAGACGGTCTGCGCGAAGGTGTCGTGCACGACATCACTTGGGTCGTCGTCGTGCATGGCGATCTCTTCGAGGATCACGCCGCGCTCGGACTCGAAGTCCGGCCCGGTGATCGTCGACGACAGCACC
>JANLWJ010000026.1:0-2762 GCA_031364455.1 Actinomycetes bacterium
GGCGCCTCGGGTATTACTCAGCAGAGGCTGAGACCGGCTCAGGAGCGGGCACCGAGGCAGCCGACTCATCTGTTTCGCTCTTTGACGGTCCGGCGGACTCTGCAACTGCTTCGTCCGCAGCGCTCGCCTCGTCCTGTTCGACCTGCCAGGCGCTGATTGCGCCCATGGTCGAGGCCAGACTGAGAGCAGCGACCATGAGGCCGAGCGCGCTCAAGCCAGCCCAGAGGGCGGACTCGCCAATTGCGAAGGGCATGGCGTAGCCGAAGAGGGCTGCAGTGACGATGCCGAGGAGCCAGATGTCGATCGACCGAACCTTGGCGGGCCCAGCGTCGGTCTGTTTGCGGGTGGTCGGGTCGCTGCCGGTCCAGAGGTCCTGCAGGACGCGGTACCCGATCACGAAGCCAGCGATCGGGATGAACCAGCCGATGAGCGACATCGATGGACCGTGGCGTTGGCGTGATGCGGCCGTTGCGGCGACGTGCGCATGTGCGCGGGAGATCCAGTGCAAGAAGGTCACGGCTGCACCGGTCCACACCGCGAGGGTGATCAGCGCGGCGCCAAGAACGACCATCGCCATGGATCCGGACGGGGTGCCGAGGGTCGCGTTGAGCCCAACGAGGACCAGGTTCAGTGCGGCTGTCGCCACAATCAGCAGTTGAGCGGGGCGCAGGATCGCTGCCGTGCGCCCTGCGGTCCCTGTGTTGCCCAACACGGGGGTCGCAACAGGTGCTTCGATCTCGACGGGGCCATCGTCATCTCGCTCGATGGCAGGTTCGGGTGCTGATACTGGCTCGATCGAGTCGAAGATGCTCGCTTCAGGGCTGATCGACGCTGCTTCCTCGGTCGCCGCCTTCCCGCCAGTGAGGGCGGCGAGCGGTGCGGTCAGCGGGTCGATCTCTTCGGCCGGCGATGAGTTGTCCTGCGCGGGAGCTTCGTCGGTCTGGTCAGACTCGGGGGGGAGTTCGGACGTCGGCTCCTCCGCCTCGGCGGTGTGGACGTCCGGGGCAACGGGCGCCTCGGGTGCCGCGTCATCCTGGGTCTCTGCGCCGTCGGTCACTGGGCTCAGCGCCTGACCTTGCCTGGCAACCATGCCAACCAGGGCGTCAAGCTGTACGCCGACGTGGTCGGGCTCGTCACCGGACGCTTCAGGGGACGCCGCATCGGGTGAGGTGGCCTGGTCCAGCTCGCCGTCTGCAGGTGGGTATCCCACACCAGCTGGCCATCCGCACATTCCGCAGCGCGGGACGCCGGTGAAGAGGACAGCGGTGCAACGGTGGCAGGCGGGACCCGAGGAGGTCGCAGGCTTACTTTTGCGCATGCTGCGGGTATCGGACGATCTTGGCCCTGGCCTTACCCCTTGAGGTCCCCGATCTCGACCGCAGTCATGGCGGCCTGTGGATAACTCCAAGATAAGGAGCTCAGGGGAGGGTCAGAATCTCCGCGCCAGAGTCGGTGACCAAGAGGGTGTGCTCGAACTGGGCGGTGCGCCTGCCGTCTGCGGTGACCACGGTCCAGCCGTCGTCCCAGATCTCGTACTCGATAGTGCCCAGGGTCAGCATCGGCTCGATAGTGAAGGTCATGCCCGACTCGATCACGGTGTCGTAGGCCGGTTCGTCGTAGTGGGGGATCACCAGCCCCGAGTGGAAGGAGGTCCCGATCCCGTGTCCGGTGAAGTCTCGGACGACGCCGTAGCCGAAGCGCTTGGCGTACGCCTCAATGACCCGGCCGATGACGCTGACCGGGCGCCCAGGTGCGACTGCCTTGATCGCCCGCATCATGGCCGCCTCGGTGCGTTCCACCAACAACGTGGACTCGTGGTCGACGTTGCCCACCAGGTATGTCGCGTCGGTGTCGCCGTGGACGCCCCCGATGTAGGCGGTGATGTCGATGTTGACGATGTCGCCGTCGTTGAGCTGCGTGCTGTCGGGGATCCCATGACAGATGACCTCGTTGATGGAGGTGCAGAGCGACTTCGGGAAGTTCCTGTAGCCGAGGGTCGACGGGTAGGCGCCGTTGTCACAGAGAAACTCGTGGCCGATGCGGTCCAGCTCGTCGGTGGTCACACCAGGAGCGATGACCCCGGCGACCTCGCGCAAGGCCTGCGCCGCCAGTCGTCCCGCTACGCGCATCAACTCGATCGTCTCGGCGTCCTTGACCTCAGGCCCGGTGTACTTCTGCGGGTGGGGGCGGTCGACGTACTCAGGACGTGAGATGTGGCCGGGGACGATCCGCCGGGGGGAGACCCAGCCGGGCGACAGAAGCGACATGATGAGGGCATTGTAGGTGGCCCGACGAGGAGGTGCGTGATGACGGCCGGAGACCCCCCGCGCTACTGGTGGTGCCTTGATCACGAGACTGTGGAGACCGATGAGGGCTGCGCGAACTCCGTCAGGCTTGGTCCGTTCGACGAGTACGCGAAGGCGGCCGATGCCCTGGAGACAGCTCGCCGGCGCACCGAGGCCTGGGACAGCGATCCGAGGTGGAACGACGGCGGCGGGGGCTGACGCGGCCTAGACAACGTTGAAGGCCCCGACACTCGCAAGTGTCGGGGCCTTCAACGTTCGTGCCTGGGTCAGCGCCTGCGCGCAGTCCGCTTGGCGGGTGCCTTCTTGGCGGTCTTTCTGGTTGCCTTCTTGGCAGTCCGCTTGGCGGGTGCCTTCTTGGCGGTCTTTCTGGTTGCCTTCTTGGCAGTCCGCTTGGCGGGTGCCTTCTTAGAGGTCTTTGTGGATGCCTTCTTGGACGACCGCTAGGCGGGTGACCTC
>JANLWJ010000045.1:0-4614 GCA_031364455.1 Actinomycetes bacterium
ACGATGTAGAGCCCGCCCACCATGGCGTCGATGCGCTTGTTGACGATCATCGCGATCGTCACCGCGGGGTTGACGTGGCAGCCGCTCACCGGGCCGAAGGCGTAGGCCCCAAAGGTCAGCACCAGGCCGAAAGCGAGCGCAACGGCAACGAGCCCGGAGTCGACGGCTCCAGCCACCACCGCCGTGCCGACAGCGAGGAATACCAGGGCGAAAGTTCCGAGAAACTCGGCCAGAAGCTTGCGAGTGAGGTCATCAGTCATGCGCACAGAGTGTCAGAGGTGCTGGCCCGGCCGAGGATCTACGTCCGGCGTGTCTGCGAAGTCGGACGCCGGCACGTCCTGGATTCGGAGTCCCTCGGGCAGCAGCCGGGCCACCACCCGGTCCGAGGCGATCCGCTGAACGAGCTCACCGAGCCACGACCGATCCACTCCCTTGATGGCCAGGGTCAGGACCGCCGGGGCCTTTGCTCCATCACTGGTCGCGCTCTCGCCGTGCGCCCCCTCCGCAGAACCAGGATGCAGCGTCGCCAATGACACGCGCTCCTCGGCGCCTACCAGACGACGGAGGGCGGCGAGCAGAACCGGGTCGTCACACGGCTCGCCGGCCGAACGTGAGACAGCGGCGACCAGCAGCAGTTCCGAATCGGAGACGGCGAAGGGGACCGGCCCTGCCACATCGATCAGCAGTGTCTCCGCGCCTTCACCAACAGCCGCGCGCGCCGCCAAGGGCGCCACAAGCGGGACCGGGCGCGCTTCCGCCCGCCAGCGAGTCAGGGACTCAATGCCACTGAACGCCAGCAGCGCCCGTCCGCCATCTGGTCGCTGCACCAGAACGGTCGCCATTGACGAGTGCTTCTCGTGGCGCAGGCCGTCTTCGCCGACTTCGGACTCGGTCAGAACCGCAACGACTGGAACCAGGAGCCGCGACCGGGAAAGCGCGTCCAGCACCATCGCACCGTCGACTCTGCCCGCGGCGAACTCCTCGAGTCGGGAAGTGAGCTCAACGGCTGCGGCACCGTCGTCATCGGGGATGGGTGGTGTGGGGACCCGAACGCCGGCGAACCTCGGGTCCGGCGATAAATCGTTCACGATCAAAAGGCTAGCCGCCGCTGGTGGCTCAGAGCCGACAGGCGTGGATGTCGGTGACCAGGATCCCTCTGGCGCCGAGGTCGTAGAGCTCATCCATCACCTTGTTGGTCTCCGGCCGTGGCACCAACGCGCGCACTGCGACCCAAGCGGGATCGTGCAACGGTGAAATGGTCGGAGACTCGATACCCGGAGTGATCGAGCAGGCCTGCTCGACGAGGATCGACGGAACGTCGTAGTCCATGATCACGTACGTCGCAGCCACCATGACTCCGTTGAGACGGCGCTGCATCTGGTCGATCGCCGTCTCCAGCTCGGCGTCTGCCCCTGCCGTTCCGTCACCGCGGATCAGCACAGCCTCACTGCGGAGGATCGGATCGCCGAATACCTCCAACCCGGCCTGCCTTAGCGTCGACCCAGTCTCCACGACATCAGCGATGACATCGGCAACACCGAGGCGTACCGATGTCTCGACGGCGCCGTCGAGTCGGATGACCGATCCCGTCACTCCACGGTCGGCGAGGTACTGCGCCACCAACCCCGGGTACGACGTCGCCACTCGCAGCCCATCGATATCGGTTGTACTGGATGCCGTGCCCGGCAATGCCGCGAACCGAAAAGTCGAGGCGCCAAAGCCCAGCGGCATCACCTCGTGGGCGGCAGACCCGCTGTCGAGCAGCAGGTCGCGCCCGGTGATGCCGACGTCGAGTTGGCCCGAACCGACGTAGGTCGCGATGTCGCGCGGACGAAGGAAGAAGAACTCGGTGTTGTTCTCGGGGTCGTGCAACACCAGCTCACGGGCTTGCGTGCGCTGCCGGTACCCGGCTTCACGCAGCATGTGCGACGCCGGGTCAGCCAGCGATCCCTTGTTGGGGACAGCAACGCGAAGCATGAGGTTCCTTCCGAGCCGAGCAGCACTTCACGAACGGTGCCGATGTGGTTGGTGCCGATGTGGTTGGTGCCGATGAGCGGACCAGTGATGGGCGTGCCTAGAGCCTTCGGTAGAGGTCCTCGAGAGAGAGGTCGCAGGCCACCATCATGACCTGCACGTGATAAATCAGCTGAGCAAGCTCTTCAGCGGCCCGCTCGGACCCCTCGTGCTCGGCGGCCATCCAGGCCTCTGCGGCCTCCTCCACCAGTTTCTTGCCGATCTCATGGACGCCGGAGTCCAGCAGGGCAACCGTGCCCGACCCCTCGGGCCGGATCAGGCTCCGGCCCTGGAGCTCGTTGAACAGATCGTCGAAGCTCTTCATCTGGGAAAGGGTAGTGACGTTGCCATGGCCAGTGCAGCCTGGGCAGCCTCGGCCCCCTTGTCCTCGCGCGAGCCAGGGAGCCCTGCTCGGTCGATGGCCTGCTGCTCGTCGTCACACGTCAACAAGCCAAAACCCACCGGCCGTCCGGCGTCGAGGCTGGCCCTGATCAGGCCGTCGGTGGCAGCAGAACAGACGTACTCGAAGTGCGGCGTGCCGCCGCGGATGACCACACCCAGGGCGACAACGGCGTCGCAACGCTTCAACATCTGAGCAGCGCCCAACGGAAGCTCGAAGGCGCCAGGCACCCTGAGCACCTCAACGTCACGAACACCAGCCTCGGTCAAGGCCCGTTGGGCCCCGGCGAGAAGTCCGTCCATCACCTGGGTGTGCCACGACGCAGCCACGATGCCGACGCGCAACCCGCTGCCGTCCACCTCGAGCTTCGGCGCTCCAGCCCCGCTCATCGCTGGCCCTCAGGTGCCGCGCTGCCAGCCGCGGCAACACCGCCAGAGCCGGGGTCGAGGTCAGGCAGCTCGTGCCCCATCAGGTCACGCTTGGTCGTCAGGTAACGCACGTTCTCCTCGGTCACTGCTGGCGGCAACGGCTCACGGCCGATGATCGTCAGGCCATATCCCTCCAGGCCGGCCCGCTTCGTCGGGTTGTTGGTGAGTAGTCGCATGCTGCGGACGCCGAGGTCTGCCAGGATCTGCGCCCCCGTTCCGTAGTCACGCGCATCCGCGGGGAGCCCTAGCTCAAGGTTGGCCTGCACCGTGTCGGCTCCGGCGTCCTGCAGCTGGTAGGCGCGCAGCTTGTGCAGAAGGCCGATCCCTCGACCCTCGTGCCCGCGAAGGTAGAGGACGACGCCGCGTCCTTCGTCCGTAACGCGTTGCATCGCCGTGGCCAACTGGGCGCCACAGTCGCAGCGCGTCGACCCGAGCACATCGCCCGTCAGGCACTCCGAGTGCACCCGGACGAGCACGTCGTCGCCAGCCCCAAGGTCACCGTTGACCAAGGCGACGTGGTCGGTACCGGTAATCGTGTCTCGGTAGCCATGCGCAATGAAGTCTCCGTAGCGAGTCGGCAACGCAGTCGTCGCCACCCGCTCCACCTGCAGCTCGGTTCGGCGTACGTGGGCGATGAGGTCGGCGATCGAGATCATCGTGAGCCCGTGCTCATCGGCGAACTCACGCAACTGCGGCGCGCGCATCAGTGAGCCGTCGTCATTGACGATCTCGCAGATTGCTCCCGCTGGCGTAAGCCCGGCCAGGCGCGCCAGGTCGACCGCTGCCTCGGTGTGCCCCGGCCGCCGGAGCACCCCACCAACAGCGGCGCGCAACGGAAAGACGTGGCCAGGACGCGTGATCTCGTTCGGCTCGGTGGCGGTGTCGGCCAGCACCCTGATCGTGTGCGCCCGGTCAGACGCGGAGATACCCGTCGAAACGCCATCGCGAGAGTCGACGCTGACGGCGTAGGCGGTCCCCTTCCGATCCTCGTTGACCATCGTCATGGGAGGAAGCGAGAGCCGGTCGAGGTCTGGCCCGGTCATCGCGACGCAGATCACCCCGGAGGTGTGCCGGATCATGAAGCCGGCCAGCTCCGGAGTTGCCCGTTGTGCAGCGAAGATGAGGTCTCCCTCGTTCTCCCGGTCCTCGTCGTCGACCACCACAACGGCATGTCCGGCTGCGATCTCAGCGATCGCCTGCTCGACTGAGTCCAGTCGTACAAGCACCTCGGCAACTCCCCCACTCGAATCGTTCGTCGTCATGACCGACCTCCCGGCAGCATCCGCTCGACGTACTTGGCAATGACATCAACCTCGAGGTTGACCAGATCTCCGTGCGCCTTGCTACCCAGAGTCGTCATCTCAAGGGTCGTCGGGATCAGGCTCACCGCGAACCAGTCATCACCGACATCGGACACCGTCAGCGAGACCCCATCAACGGTGATCGAGCCCTTCTCGACGACGTAACGGGACACGCTCTGCGGCAGGTCGAAGCGCACCACCTCCCAGTTCTCACCTGGCGTCCGTCCCAGCAGGCGAGCCGTTGCGTCAACATGCCCCTGGACCAGGTGCCCCCCGAGTCGGCTCGCCAACGTCAGCGGACGCTCGAGGTTGACCGGCGACCCCGGGTGCAAGGCACCCAGGCTCGACCGCTGCAGCGTCTCCTGCATCACGTCGGCAGCGAACTCACCACCATCGATTTTTGTCACCGTCAGACAGACGCCGTTAACGGCGATCGAGTCACCGAGCTTGGCATCTGACGTCACCAATGCAC
>JANLWJ010000054.1:0-10685 GCA_031364455.1 Actinomycetes bacterium
CGGCGAGCTGGCCGAGGCGGAGAACACCTTGCGGCGGTCAGCAACCCTGGCCGAGAGCCTCGGTGCCCTCCCCACGTTGTGGCCGTCCCGGGCATTGCTCGGGGCTCTGCTGGAGGAGAGCGCACCCGCTGAGTCCGCGAAATCGCTGGCGGCCGCCCGCAGCGGGGTGATCGCGATCGCTGACGACCTCCCTGACGATCTCCGGAGCGTATGGCTGGACCGGCCTGACGTCGCTGCCCTGCTGGGCGGGTGATGGGGATGCTGGCTCGCACGCAGGGGCTTTGTGAAAGTCACCCCTCACGCTCCGTAGCAAACGTGCCGAAGAGAAGTTACAGACAGTCGGGCTCCCCTCACCCGAGAACCGCTACGCGCTCGATCACCGAGCGCTGCAAGGAGGCGCCGTGACCACGGTTCTGGTGTGCGACGATTCACCGCTCGCACGCGAGACGTTGCGTCGCGCCGTCGCCGCTGTCCCCGGTGTGGATCGGGTGACCGTGGCGGGGAGTGGCGAAGAGGTGCTCAGCAGGTGGGCCGGGGAACGGCCCGAGCTGGTGCTGATGGACGTAAGGATGCCCGGGCTTGGAGGGGTGGAGTCGGCACGCCGGCTCGTGGCCACCTACCCGGACGCTGCGGTCGTGATGCTCACGATGGCTGAAGACCAAGACGGCGTGGCCCGTGCGGTGGCCGGTGGCTCTCGTGGCTACCTGGTCAAGGATGCAACTCGCGAGGAGCTGACCGCCACCGTTTCGTATGCGTTGGCCGAGGCGACCTGGCGTCGTGTTCCCCGACGTACGCAGCCTGTTGAAATGGGCGCTCCTCCCACACTGACCGAGCGCGAGCTGCAGGTGCTTGGCGGGATGTCTCGGGGTCGAAGCAACGCCGAGATCGGACGCGAGCTGTACCTGTCCGAGGATACCGTCAAGACCCATGCTCGCCGGCTCTTCCGCAAGGTTGGAGCAGCCGACCGGGCGCAGGCCGTCGCCATGGGGTTCCGTTGGGGTCTGGTGCGTTAACCGTCTCGAGGGGGGTGAGCGCCGACCACACCGTGGTCTGCGCTGTGGCATGGGCAGCGATGTAACGAACGGGCCGGGCGGAGCGATCCTTCATCGAACGGAGGATGGTGATCTGCGCACCCTTGTGGGGCGTGCCACCGAAGGCGACGCCGCCGCTGCTGAGGCGCTGCTCACCCACCTCCGTCCGCTGGTAGTCCGCTACTGCCGGGGACGCTTGGGACGTGCTCCGGCAGCCGATTTCGCCGCAGATGATGCGGCCCAGGAGGTCTTGCTCGCCGTGCTGAATGCGCTACCCCGCTACCGAGACGAGGGACGCCCTTTCGAGGCGTTCGTCTTTGGTATCGCTGCGCACAAAGTGGCTGACCTCCAACGCGCCGCCTTTCGGACCGCTATCCCCACCGACGTGCTTCCCGACGCCACCGACCTCGGCATGACTCCAGAAGAGCGGGCTATCCAGGCGGGCGACACCCAGCTGGCCAACTCCCTCCTGGACCGGTTGCCCGGAAACCTCCGCGAACTCCTTCTGCTGCGGGTGGCCGTTGGGCTCTCTGCTGAAGAGACCGGACGTGCTCTGGGCATGACGCCGGGAGCCGTGCGGGTGGCCCAACACCGCGCGCTCGCTCGGCTGCGTGTCTATGCGGCAGAAGAGGTGACGGTCTGATGGGCGCCGACGAGCTGGACACCGTTGCGGTCCAGCAGGACGCCGCGTCCGTGCATGCTCTCGCTACCCGGGCGCTCGACGAGGTGGACATGCACGACCCGGCGGTGGCGGTGCTGGCCACCTGGGTCGCCGAGATCGACTCCGGCATCGACGAGACCACGGTATTCGTGATGCCCCAGACACCGGTCGGTGAGTCGTCCACCATCGTCATCGCCGCATCACGGGGTAGGCGCACGGCGCTGATCGCTGGGTCGACGGTCCTTGCCCTGGTCGTGTCAGGGGGCGCTGCGGCGGCAGTAACCGGGGACCCGCTTGCACTGGTGCGGGCGCCGCTTCACGCGATGGCGAAGGTCAACCCGTTCGTGGATTCGGAGTCAAATGCGCGTGACCGCCTCCCGAAGCAGGCACCGACAGCGGCCAACGCCAACAAGCTGCTGGCCGATGCGCAGCGGGCGATGGCCAATGGCGACACCGCGAAGGCCAATGAACTCCTGGCCGATGCCGAGGCGTTGCTCGGGGGGAGTGTCAACCCAGGACAGCAGAACCGAATCGACAGACTCAAGGGCGACCCTCCCGGCCAGTCCGGCTCTCAGCAACAGCCGAACCAGGGTTCGAAGGGTTCCAGCGACCCGAACGGCAAGGGGCCGGTCGACCGGCCCGATCCTGACCCCAAGGGCAAGGGCACTGGCACTGGGAGCCAGGAGACGACCGAGCCGTCACCTGGGTCGACGAAGGGCGGATCGGGCAAGCCATCCAAGGACGACACGTCGAACAAGGACTCGGGTACGGACTCAGACACACCTGGGGGGCAAGGGAGCGACAAGGCCGAGGACCCTGGGTCCCGCAAGTCGTCGCACTCCCCGAAGTCGAGTCCCAGGGGCTGACCGGCATCTGGCCGTCGCACCTGGATCCGCGCCAGCAGGAGATCGGTAGAATGAAGGTCCGGCCGAAGGTTCGGCCGGGTCCCTGCTTCCGGAAGGCGCGATGGACGACACCGGCATCCCGCGAGGCACCTCCGCTGAGGTCCCCGAGAAGTTCGCCCCGCTCGGCCTGACCTACGACGACGTTCTGCTGCTGCCGGGGCCAACCGATATGGCTCCGTCCGACATCGACACCACGTCGCGACTGACCCGCGAGATCTCGCTGAAGGTTCCGCTGGTCTCGGCGGCGATGGACACCGTGACCGAGTCCCGGATGGCCATCGCTATGGCTCGTCAAGGTGGGCTGGGAGTGCTCCATCGCAACCTGTCCATCGAGGACCAGGCGTACCAGGTCGACCTCGTCAAGCGCACGCAGACCGGGATCATCTCCAACCCCGTGACGATCGGCCCCGATGCGACTCTCGAAGACCTCGATCGTGTCTGCGGCCAGTACCGCCTATCTGGACTGCCGGTCGTCGATACCGACCACATCCTGCTCGGCATCATCACTAACCGAGATCTACGGTTCGTGCCGGTCGCGGAGTGGGCCACCACGAAAGTGAACGAGGTGATGACCCCGAGCCCGCTGGTCACCGGGCCTATCGGAATCGGGCGGGACGAGGCAACTGCGTTGCTCCGTAGGCACAAGCGCGAACGGCTTCCGCTCGTCGACGAAGCTGGCCGGCTCGGCGGCCTCATCACCGTCAGGGACTTCGTCAAGTCAGAGCAGTTCCCGCATGCTTCAAAGGATGTGCACGGGCGCCTGATGGTCGGGGCTGCGATCGGCTACTTCGGTGACGCGTGGGA
Organism: Actinomycetes bacterium; assembly: GCA_031364455.1. Taxonomy (GTDB): domain Bacteria; phylum Actinomycetota; class Actinomycetes; order JAHEKZ01; family JAHEKZ01; genus JAHEKZ01. The sequence goes on from JANLWJ010000054.1 coordinate 3,402, forward strand.
GCGCGCAACCACCCTGGTGGACGCCGGCGTCGATGTGTTGGTCGCCGACACCGCCCATGGACACGTCCGGATGCTGCTCGACATGGTGCGAAGGCTCAAGAGCGATCCCGCAACGCAGCATGTGCAGGTCATCGGTGGCAACGTTGGCACGCGTGCTGGCGCCCAGGCGTTCGTCGATGCCGGGGCTGATGCGGTGAAGGTGGGCGTGGGACCCGGGTCCATCTGCACCACGCGACTCGTGACCGGCGTTGGCGTCCCGCAGGTGACGGCTGTGTACGAGGCATCGCTGGCTTGCCGACCCGCAGGCGTCCCGGTGATCGCCGACGGTGGGTTGCAGCACTCCGGAGACATCGCCAAGGCGATCGTTGCCGGGGCTGACACCGTCATGGTCGGATCGTTGCTGGCCGGATGCGAAGAGTCGCCAGGAGACCTGGTCTTCGTCAACGGTAAGCAGTACAAGTCGTACCGCGGCATGGGCTCACTCGGAGCGATGTCGAGCCGCGGCAAGCAGTCGTACTCAAAGGACCGGTACTTCCAGGCCGAGGTAGCCAGCGACGACAAGATCGTTCCTGAGGGCATCGAGGGTCAGGTGGCGTTCCGGGGGCCGCTCTCTGCTGTGGCACACCAGCTGATCGGTGGGCTGAACCAGTCGATGTTCTACGTGGGTGCTGGGACGATCCCCGAGCTGCAGCAGAAGGGGCAGTTCGTGCGGATCACGTCAGCCTCGCTGAGAGAGAGCCACCCGCACGACGTCCAGATGACCGTCGAGGCACCTAACTACACCACGCGCTAAGGGAGAGTCTCGGCATGAGTGAGCTAGAGATCGGACGCGGCAAACGCGGTCGCTCGGCATGGCGCTTCGACGACATTGCCATCGTCCCGCATCGTCGTACCCGCGACCCTCAAGAGATCTCGATCGCCTGGCAGATCGACGCCTATCGGTTCGAGCTGCCGCTGATGGCCGCACCGATGGACTCCGTCGTCTCACCGGCCACGGCCATCACGATCGGAAAGCTCGGTGGTGTAGGCGTCCTCAACCTCGAAGGGCTGTGGACGCGGTACGACGACCCCGCCCCGTTGTTGGCCGAGATCGCCGAGCTGGAGGACCACGAGGTCACCCAGCGGATGCAGAAACTCTACTCCGAGCCGATCCGGGAAGACCTGATCGTGCAGCGCATCGCCGAGGTCCGCGATGCGGGTGTCGTCACCGCTGCTGCGCTCTCGCCGCAGCGCACCAAACAGTTCTGGAAGACCGTGGTCGATGCCGGTATCGACCTCTTCGTCATCCGGGGAACCACCGTCTCTGCTGAGCATGTGTCCAGTCAGTCCGAACCGCTGAACCTCAAGCAGTTCATCTACGAACTCGACGTCCCTGTTGTCGTTGGCGGCGTGGCTACCTACACCGCGGCCCTGCACCTGATGCGCACAGGGGCGGCCGGTGTTCTGGTCGGCTTCGGCGGCGGCGCCGCGCACACGACGCGCGATGTGCTTGGCGTCGCAGTGCCGATGGCTACCGCCGTTGCTGACGTCGCGGCGGCGCGGCGCGACTACATGGACGAGTCAGGCGGGCGGTACGTGCATGTCATCGCTGACGGTGGCGTTGGCAAGAGCGGCGACATCGCCAAGGCCATCGCCTGCGGTGCCGATGCGGTCATGATGGGTTCGCCGCTGGCTAGGGCGACCGACGCGCCAGGATCTGGCTGGCACTGGGGCACCGAGGCGCATCACCACCTGCTTCCTCGGGGCGAACGAGTTCGGGTCGGCGTGGTCGGCACACTTGAAGAGGTGCTCGTCGGACCGTCGCGGACCCCTGATGGGTCGATGAACCTCTTCGGGGCACTGCGACGCGCGATGGCAACGACTGGTTACTCCGACCTCAAGGAGTTCCAACGCGTCGAGGTCACCGTCCTGCCGTAGTTGGGTGTGTCCCGCTTGTTCGAACGGAAGTGCGTGGACGTAACGCACTCGCAGGCTGGCCGTCGGGTACTGCGGACGAAGCCGAGCAGACATGCGTAGGCACCTCTTCTTCTGTCAAGGTGTGTTGCGTGGCGACCCCGGCGGAGTCGAACGAACGATCATCTGAGTTCGGGCGCTTCTGGTGGGGGGAGGCGGTGTCCGGGCTGGGTAGCGCGATCACGTCCTTGGCGCTGCAGACCCTCGTCCTGGTCACGCTGCAGGGTGGTGCCGCACAGGTGGGCTGGCTCAACTCAGCGCGGTGGCTGCCGTATCTGCTTCTTGGATTGGTTGTAGGAGCACTCGTCGACCGTGTCCGTCGACGGCCCGTGATGATGATATCCGACGTCGTTAGAGCGGGGCTGCTCGGACTGATTCCGCTCGCCTGGGCCTTCGGCGTTCTCACCTTCGCGCTGCTGCTGGTCATCGTTCTGCTGTTCGGAACCGCCTCGCTGGTCAACGATGCGGCCTCCATGTCGTTCGTCCCACGTCTCGTGCCTCGCGACCGGCTTCAGCGGGCACACGCAAGACTCGACAGCGCCGGCGCGGTGGCGGAGACCGGGGGGCCCGCTCTGGCGGGCGTGCTCATCCGAGTTCTAGGCGCTCCCCTGGCGGTGCTGGTGGATGCCCTGACGTACCTGTTCTCCGCGGCGATGGTCGCTTCGCTGAAGGGGGTCACCGAGCCCACTGCCACCCGGTCTGAGAAGGGCGACGCTCGACGACTGGCGCTGGAGGTCAGGGATGGAGCGCGATGGGTCTATCGCGAATCGGGCCTTCGCCGCCTGGCGGTTTCGACGCACGTGTGGTTCGCGGGCCAGGCGGTGCTCCTCGTGCTAACTGTTCCCTACGGATATCTCCAGCTCGACCTCACCTCGTTCCAGCTGGGCCTCGTGTTGGCCGTAGGGGGCCTCGGCGCGTTGCTAGGCGCCTCGGTGAGCACTGCGGTCGGCCTTCGCCTTGGTACGGGCGGCGCGATCATCTGCTCTCACTTGGTGACTGCTCTTGGGGTGGTGATCATGCTGGGGGCGGCATCAGCACCGATGGGCTGGGCTGGGGCAGCGGTCCTGGCCGCCGGTCAGTTGTGCCACGGTTGGGCCATGGGAATCAGCAACTCCCATGAGATGAGCTTTCGGCAGGCACTTACCCCGGACGAACTGCAGGCGCGCACGAATACCACCTTGCGCTCGCTCAACCGTGCTGTGATCGTCGTGGTCTCACCGGTTGCCGGACTTCTGGCCGATCACATCGGCTACCGACTAACTCTTGCGGCCGCGGCGGCGACCTTCGTTGTCTCAGCCCTCATCTTGGCTCTTTCTGATTTCCGACGTTTGCGTATGGACTGAGTGACACACCCCTTAAGACCTCAGCTGGACGCCTCAGTCCTCGTCGCGCCAGGAGCGCCAGAGAGCAGCGTAGGCGCCACCCGCGGAGACGAGCTCGTCGTGGCTGCCGGATTCAGTGATCTTGCCATCCTCGACGACAACGACGCGCTTGGCATCATGTGCTGTCATCAGCCGGTGCGCGATCGCGATGACGGTTCGACCCTCCAGCACCGCTGCCAGCGACTGCTCGAGATGGCGTGCCGCTCGCGGGTCGAGGAGCGACGTGGCCTCGTCGAGCACGAGCGTGTGTGGGTCAGCCAGCACCAGTCGGGCCAGTGCCAGCTGCTGCGCCTGGGCCGGGGTGAGCTTGTGCCGTCCCGTACCGACCTCAGTGAGCAGCCCCTGCGGAAGCGCCTGCGTCCACTCGGCAGCGTCCACCGACCCGAGCGCTTCCCAAAGCTGGGTGTCGGACGCGTCGGGCCGCGCAAGCAGCAAGTTGTCGCGCAGCGTTCCGATAAAGACGTGGTGCTCCTGCGTCACCAGGGCAACGTGGCGGCGCACTTTCTCGGTTGGCAGCGAGGCCAGGGCAACTCCACCCATGTCGATGGTTCCGGTACGCGGTGCGTGCAACCCGGCCAACAGTCGGCCCAGCGTCGACTTGCCGGCGCCCGAGGGGCCGACGATCGCGACGCGGTCGCCTGGCTCGATGTCCATGCTGACGCCGTGCAGCACATCGCGTCCCTCGCGATATCCGTACCGGACGTCGTTCGCGTGCAAATCGGCTGACTGTGGTTCTTGCGAGCCATCCGTTACCGGATCGGGAACATCGTGAACCCCGATGAGTCGCGCCATCGAGGCTTGGCCCACCTGCAGCTCGTCGTACCACATCAAGATGATGTCGACCGGCTCGATGAGCATCTGGGTGTAGAGAACGGCTGCGGTGACCTGGGCCAGACTCACCTGCCCGTCGATGTAGAGCCAGCCGCCCAGACCCAGCACAGCGGCGAGCGGAAGCACGTACGAGATCTCGATCGACGGGAAGAAGATCGTGCGCAGATAGAGCGTGTAGCGCTCCCAGCCGATCCACCGCTTGATGGCGCTGTCGGTACGTCGTACCCGCGCATCGCCGAGCCGGTACGCCTCAACCGTACGGCCGGCGTCGACGGTCTCGGCGATACCGGCGTTAACCGCCGCGTAGGACGACATCTCGTGCCGGTAGGCGTAGGGCGCGCGTTTGAAGTACCAGCGCGTGACGACCGCAATGATGGGTACGGCGAAAAGCCAGGACACGGCCAGGATCGGGGCGGTGAAGACCAAAGCCGCGAAGACCAGCGTCGCAGTGACCAACGCAATGGCGATCTCCGGAACCGCGAGCCGGACCGCCCACGAGAGCCGGTCGACGTCGGTGGTGGTTCTGGTGACGAGATCGCCGGTTCCGGCCCGCTCCACGACGCCAGGTGGCAACGCGACGACGCGGGTGAGGAAGTCTTCGCGGAGGTCGGCGAGGATAGACTCGCCAAGCACGGCGCCGCGGATGCGCGCCCAGCGGGTGAAGGCCGTCTGCACGAGCAGCGCGCAGAGGAAGATCAGTGCAGCCTCGTTGACGTAGGCGTAGTCAGCACTACCTCCTTCGATCTTCTCGACCAAGCCGCCGAGCACCCATGGTCCGACGATGGACGCGGCGGCCGCGACGGAGTTGAGGCCAACAAGGGCGATGAAGAGGCCGCGATTGCGTCGCAACAGTGTCACGACATATCTGCGGACCGACTCGGGGCTGGAGACCGGGAGCTTTCCTTCAGTGCTCTTCTCCGTCTGGGCCAGTGACTCGGGCGGCTTCATGCGTCTTCCCCCCTGGTCACGGTCCAGCGGTAGTCGGGGTTCTCCCGTAGCAGCTGTCGGTGCTGCCCGGTGGCCTGGATGCGACCGTCCTTGAGGAACGCAACGACGTCGACGTGCTCGAGGAGCAGGGGGCTGGTGGTGAAGACCACAGTGGTGCGGCCGGCCCTGGCGTCGCGCAGCGCGAGCCCGATGCGTGCCTCGGTATGGGCGTCAACTGCACTGGTCGGCTCATCGAGGATCAGAATCTCCGGATCGGCGACCAGCGACCTGGCCAGCGCCAGGCGCTGCCGCTGACCTCCAGACAGGGAGCGTCCACGCTCGGGGAGGTCGGTGGCCAGCCCGTCGGGCAGTGCGTCGACGACGTCAAGAGCTGATGCCGACGCCAATGCGTCCGCAACAGCGACGCGGCCGGTTCGGGGGATGTCGAAGAGGTCCTCTGCTGCCCCGGACAAGATCATCGGGTCCTTGTCCTGAACCAGGACCCGCTCGCGGACCGTCAGGAGAGGTAGCTCCTCGACCGGTGTCCCGTCCAGCGAGACGTTCGAGTCGCGGTAGCGGCCGAGCCGGTCGATCAGCACCTCGGAGGCATCAGGGTCGTCGGTGACGATGGCAGTCAGCTTTCCAGGGGAGACGACCAAGCCGGTCTGGGGGTCGGTGATCTCACCGGCGCTGGAAGTGGGTGCCGGCGCCGCTGCCTCGTCACCCTCGTCGAACATGCGCTCAAGGGTCATGACCGTGATGACGCGCGCCGAAGCCACGCGGGCCGCGGTGAACTTGTGCGCGGCCTCGGTGACGGTGCGCAGCGGCAGCACGAGGAACGCGGTGTACCCGTAGAACGCGACGAGCTGTCCGACGGTCAGTTCACCCTGCAGCGCCAAGCGTGCGCCCAGCCACGTCACGATGACCACGAACAGGCCGGGAAGGAAGACCTGCATCGCGTCGAGGAGGGCTCGGATGTGGGCTGTGCGCACCGCAGCCGCCTGAACTTTCTTCGACTCAGCCTGAAAGCGCGCTAGGAAGAGGTCTTCGCCGCCGATACCGCGCAGTACGCGCAGGCCGGCGACGGTGTCGGCTGCGAGTTCCTGCGTCATGCCGAGGTGCACGCGCTGCTCGCGCTCACGCCTCTCGAGGGGGCGCACGAGCGGTGCCACTGCCAGAGAGAGTAGGGGGACGCCGACCAGGACGATGATCCCCAGGGTGGGGTCCATGGCGACCAGGATGGCGGCGACGACGAAGAAGGCGATGATGGCCCCGACCATCCTAGGGAGGATGTCGAGTGCGTTGCCGATCCGCTCGACGTCGTTGGCAGAGGCGGCCACCACCTCACCCGTGGCCACCTGCTTGGGAAGGTCTGCCCCCAGGTGGGCGGCACGCCGGATCAGCAGCTGCTGAACGCGGGTGCCGGCGGTGACCCAGTTCGCGACGGCGTAGCGGTGCCGGACAAGACCAGCGCCGGCCTGAACCACACCCAGTACCAGCACGACCCCGGCCCACTGGAGCGCCTTGGCCTCGTCATCTTTGGAGATGGCCTGGATTCCGGCGCCGAGCGCGCCTGGGATCAGCGCCTGACCAACCATCCAGACGACGCCCCAGACCACGCCTAGGGCCAAGAGCTTCTTTTGCCGCCGACCGATCCACAGCAGAAAGCGCCCAGGCGTCGTGAGGACAGGGTCGCCGGGGTCGGTGTGGGGGAGGTTGTCGAGCAGCATGTCGACCCCACGCTAGGGGAGAGGACCGTCACCGGGCCATTCACTTTCCCGCCGCGCGGGCTCAGCCTCGCTCGTCGGTAGGATCGGCGGGTGACAGCGGAGAGTTTCGACACCGTCCTCGTCGTCGACTTCGGCGCACAGTACGCCCAGCTGATCGCGCGCCGAGTGCGCGAGGCCCGGGTCTACAGCGAGGTCGTCCCGTCGACCATGCCGGTCGCGGAGATGCTCGCGAAGGACCCCGCCGCGGTCATCCTGTCCGGCGGACCGTCGTCCGTGTACGCCGAGGGCGCACCCCAGGTCGACCCGGAGCTGTTCACCACGGGCGACCCGACCTTCGGCATCTGCTACGGCTTCCAGGCGATGGCGCTCGCCCTCGGCGGCGAGGTCGCGCAGACCGGGCTCTCCGAGTTCGGCCGCACGGCGCTGCGTGTCACCGACCCGCTCTCGGCCCTGTTCCACGG
>JANLWJ010000064.1:0-3259 GCA_031364455.1 Actinomycetes bacterium
GGAGCGGCTCGCCGATCCGGCGCACGGTGACCCGTCGCGAGTCCGCCTGCGCCACCGAGTCCAGGCCCTCCATCTGGCCAGTGTCGGTCACCAACGGTTCGCCCAGCTCGTTCAGCCCGGGAATCGGGTTGCCGAACGGGGAGTGCGTCGGCTGGTTGAGCAGCTCGAGGATGCGCCGTTCGACCGTCTCACTCATCACGTGCTCCCAGCGGCACGCCTCGGCATGGACGTCCTCCCAGGGGAGTCCGATGACCTCGACGAGCAGGCACTCGGCAAGACGGTGCTTGCGCATCACCCGCATCGCCATGTCGCGTCCGCGGGGGGAGAGCTCAAGATGCCGATCCCCCTCAACGGTCAGCAGCTCGTCCCGCGCCATCCGGGCGACCGTCTGGCTCACCGTCGGCCCCGACTGCTGTAGCCGTTCGGCGATGCGGGCACGCAGCGGGACGACGCCCTCCTCCTCAAGCTCAAAGATCGTGCGGAGGTACATCTCGGTGGTGTCAATGAGGTCGCTCACGACTTGATCACCCCTGCCCGTGCACAGTTCGGCCACCCACCACTGTCTGCAGCACCGCCGCGTCAAGCAGCCGGTCCGGGCCCGACTCGGTGACATCGGGGTCGACGACGATGAAGTCAGCGTGCCGGCCAGGCGCGATCGCCCCTAGCCGGTCCTCCGCGAAGCACGACCACGCTGCGTTCGCTGTGGCGTAGGTGATGGCATCGTTCAGTGGCAGGACGTTCTTGGGCTCATTCGGCGGCAGTGATGGATCCATCGCAGAACGACGCGTCGTCGCGATGAAGAGGTTCGGCAGGGGCGCATACGGGGCAGTTGGTGCATCGGTGCCGAGTACCAGACGCGCACCGGACGCGACGAGCGCAGCTGCGGGGAATCCGCCCGGCGAGCGCTCGGGCCCGAGCATGGCCCGCCAGTTGTCCTGGATGGCGGGGTCGGCATGTACCGGCTGCATCGATGCGGTGACTCCGAGCGCGGCAAAGCGCGGGATGTCGGCAGGGTCGCAGTACTCGATGTGTTCGATCCGGTGGCGGCGCTCGGCTGTGGTACCCGGTCCCGTCCCGTTCTCGCGGTAGGCGTTCTCGATGGCATCGAGCGCTGCGCGTACCGCGGCGTCACCGATGGCGTGCAGCGCGATCTGGATCCCGGCCTTGTCGGCGGCAGCGACCACCGGCGCCAACGCCTCGTAGTCCCAGATCGGGTCAGGCATCGCGCCGCTCGTGTACGGCTCGGAGACATGGGCGGTACAACCGTCGATGACGCCGTCGACGATGAACTTGATGCCCGTCATCCGGAACCGGTCGGAGGTGTGGACGCGCGCGAGCTCGACTGCTTCGGAGACCTGCGCCAGATGGGTGGCGGTCGAGCCTTCGCGCGACATCAGCCAGTGGCCCACCACACGCAGGTCGAGCTCGCCATCGGCCTCGGCTGCGGCGATGGTCTGCAGGGAGGTCGGACCGAGCCCCATGTCGATCACCGTTGTCACGCCTACCGCGTGCAAGGCCGTCATGGCAGCACGTAGGTGCTTGCGATGCCCCTCACCCGTTGTCACCCGGTCCAGGTGCGCCCAGGCCAGCTCGGCCGCGGTCTCCTCGAGAAACCCGGTTGCGCGACCGGATGCGTCCCGCGCGATACGCCCACCCGCAGGATCTGCTGTGGAGTCGGTGATCCCGAGGGCCTCTAGCCCGAGCGAGTTCACCCACGTCGAGTGGTAGTCGTTGGCATCGAGCAGCACCGGACGCGTGGGGACGACATCGTCGAGCATCGCAGCGTCCGGCTCGCGACCAGGGACCGCGTCGAAGAGCCAGCTCTTGCCCAGCACCCAGTGAGTCTGCGAGTGCCTGATGGCGTGCTCACGGACCAGATGCTGAATCTCCTCCAGTGACCTCGCCCGCACGAGGTCGACGCGCTGTAACGACTCGCCCGTTCCCATCAGGTGGAAGTGCGCGTCGATGACGCCGGGAAGAACGAGGTTGCCCCCCAGGTCGACCTCCTCGACAGTTCTGGACGCATCCCCAGCCGCCGCCCCGGCAGCCTTCTCAGCCGTCGCCTGCACCTCCTCGATGCAGCCGGCGACGAGGAACCGGCCGTCGTGCACGGCGAAGGCCGGTGCCCACGGCCGGCCTGAGTCAGCAGTGAACGCCTTGGCATTGCGGTACACGACGGTGGTCTCAGAGGCTGGTTCGGTCACGGGTGCATCCTGCCGCACCCGGGGGGTGCTGATCGAACTCCCAGCGCAGATTCTCCGCGGACCCCCTAACGTCGAGCCCGTGTCTTCCACCCGGTCGGTGATGTGGTTCCGCCGTGACCTGCGCCTGAGCGACCACCCGGCGCTCACCGAGGCTGCCGCGTCCGCCGACGAGGTGGTGCCGCTCTTCGTCCTCGACCCGCGCCTCTGGCGTCCGGCCGGAGCAGCCCGACGGCAGTACCTCCTGCGCTCGCTCGAGAGCCTCGACTCCGACATGAAGGGCGCCCTCGTCTGGCGCAGCGGCAACCCAGCGGACGCTGTTGTCGCACTGGCCCGCGAGGTGGGCGCCACCAGCGTCCACGTTTCGGCCGACTTCGGTCCCTACGGTGCCACCCGCGATTCAGCGGTGGAGCGCGCGCTGGCCGAGGTCGGCATCGAGCTCGTCCGCACCGGTTCGCCCTACGCCGTAGCCCCTGGACGCGTCGTGAAGAACGACGGAACGCCCTACCGTGTCTACTCGCCGTTCTACCGAGCATGGGCCGTCCACGGGTGGCGCTCACCCGCCAGCACTCCTCCGTCGATCGCGTGGGCGTCCGGGGTGGCGAGCACTCCCCTGCCGAAGGTCGGGGAATGCGCCAGCCTCGGCCACCTTCCCCGAGCAGGCGAGGCAGCAGCACACGACCGTTGGCACCACTTCCGTGACCATGCCCTCGCCACCTACGCCGAGGACCGCAACCGCCCCGACCTGGATGGCTCGTCGCGGCTCTCCGCTCATCTGAAATACGGCGAGATCCATCCGCGAACACTGCTGGCCGAACTCGGGGACAGCAAGGATCACGAGGTATTCCGCAAGGAGCTCGCATGGCGTGAGTTCTATGCCGACGTCCTGCACCATGCACCGGAAACCGCGCGCGAGTACCTGAACCACGAGAGCCACTACGTGTGGGGACGACGGGTGTTGTTGAAGGTGGTGGAGGCAGAGGAGGTTCCGAGCGTCCAGCTTCGGCATGCAAAGCTGCTGCTCACGGTTCGTCCCGGCGCCAACGCGGCCTCGAGGG
>JANLWJ010000075.1:0-4637 GCA_031364455.1 Actinomycetes bacterium
CTCCGAGCACCGGGTAGAGGGCAGCGGGTGCAGCGGTTGCTGTCCCGGCAATGACCAGTCCAAGAATCAGGACGCTCGCGGTGTGCGTCGCAGTAACCGTCACACCGACCGTCAATGCCGCCCAGCCGGCTCGCTCACGGCGTCCAGCCAAAGCGAACGCCACCAACGACTTGCCGTGGCCTGGCGCCAGCGCATGGGTAGCGCCGACCACCAATGCCACCAGCACAGCCAATCCCATGCCAACAGGGCCGGTCGCCGTCGACGACACCGAGCCCAGCAGTTCGGCACCCCATGCCCATGGCGTGCTACTACCGGACGAGGCCCCGGAGTCAGTCGCGGCGGCCAGCGCTGGACCACCGAGTGCCAGCTCAGCTGATGCACTGCTCACCTGCAGCGGGTTGGTCTGCTGCGACTCCGGGTACGAGGTCAGCGCACCCGAGACACTCTGGGTTGGCACATCGGACTGCGTCACCGTGACGCCATCGCCCTGCAGGGTCACTTCGCGCCACCCAACAGCTGTTGGCGCGGTGTCGTCGGAGAATGTGAGGGAGTCAACCGAGCCGACCGCCACAACTCCGCGCAGGTCGCACTCCAGACGCAGGGTGTTCAAGCCAGCCTGGCCGGCAGCAAGCGAGGCTGATGAAGCGTCCGCTCGCAGCGAGATCCGCTGATCCCCAACGGAGATCTGCAGGTCGCGGGCAGCGGTGTCGCATTGCGCACGGGCAAACCGCTCCAACTCCATCGCAGAGGCCGAGTTATCGCCATCGCCATCGATGTCCGGCATCGCCTGCACTGTGGGGATCTCTGCGAGGTCGACGACATGCGCGACCTGGATCTCGTCAGTCGTGATAACGATCCCGTTGTACTGGTTGACCGAGAAGTTGCCAAGCGGGTGGGCCGATGCCGGTTGCGCAATGCCCAGCCATGCTAGGCCCGCGAAGACGATGACGGTGACGATCCGCTGTCGTGCGTGCCTCATGACCGGTCCTCCAACTCGCGCAACGTTGCTTCCAACTGCTCGGCATGCCAGGGGGCATAGCCCCTGTCGAGCCGCAGAGCTCGTCGCAGATGGGCGACAGCCAGTTGGTCGAGTCCCAGTGCTGCCTCGATCGTCCCGCGGTGGTGCCACGACCTTGCGTCGCCGCCGTACGCCGTAGCGAGCTTGGCAGAACGCAGTGCTCGCTCGTCGAGGCCATTCGCATGCAGCGCCCAGCCCAATGCGTCAGCTACCAACGGCGAACGCCGTTTCTCCCACTCGGAACGGGCTAGCCTTAGCGCTTCGGTGGGGTCACCGTGATCGGCCTCGAACCAAGCAAGCTCAAGGTCGGGGCGAACACCTGCAACACGAGCCAGATCCGCCGATGCCCGAACGACGTCGTACTGCTGATGCGCCGCGGCATCGTCACCTTGCAGTTCGTACAGCTCGCCGAGAGCGATTAGCTGCTCGAGCAGCGGCACGCGGGTGACCACACCCTCGAGGATCGAAGTCGCCCGGTCAGTGTGGCCGGTCAAAGCCAGGATCCGCGCCCGGCCAGCAAGGGCTGCTGGGTAGTCCGGCAGCGCTACAAGGGCGGCATCGAAGTGACGCTGGGCCAGCTGAAGGTGACCACTGCGACGAGCGATGTCGCCGAGGTGAAAGGCGACGAAGGCACTCGCGGACGACTCTGCCATCGGGTCAGCCGACTGGCTGAACAGCCGACGTGCTTCGGCGTCATCGGCACGGAGCTCGGCCTGGTAGGCCAACCGTGTGGTGGCAGCCAGCCCCGGCTGCAGTTCGTCGAAGTGTCGGGCCGCTCGAAGTGCAGCGGGCAGCCGTCCGAGCTCGGTCAGCGCATCGACGCGGATGCCAAGGGCTGGGATCGAGTATGGGTTGATCTGCACTGCGCGATTTGCTTGATCGAGCGCGGCGCTGAAGCGGTGTTGCGCCGAGAAGAGCGCAGCTCGTGCTGCAACCGCGAGATCGTTGCCCTTGGGCATGAGCCGCAAAGATGTGTTCGCGGCCTCATCGGCTTCGGCATAGCCGGCTGGGTCGGCCGTGACCCTTCCCTGCTCAATCAGCAGGAGCGAGAGGAGGGCCCAGCTACGCGAGTCCGTCGGCTGTGCCGCGACTCGGTCCTTGAGCTGGCCGATCTGACCGGCGAGGTCACGCGCAGGCGCGAAGCTCACGGTGCTAGCCGCGGATCCAGGGTCGACAGCAATCGGACCTGTGACGGCTGGATCACCCAGGTTGACCGGTGATAGCGCAGCGGCGACGGTGAGGATGCCGGTGAGGCCGATGACGGCCGCAGCGGTGGCGAATCTGGTGGGTGTCACAGCAAGCTCCAGGGCGTTGAGCGGGCGGGACGGGTGAGGAGGGTTGGCCCGGGTCACCCCGCCGAAGCGAGACGACCCGGGCCCCCCCTGTCAGCCCTGGACGGTTGCCCTGGATGAGCGGCCGAACATCACCGCACCACCGACCATGGCCAAGAATCCGAGTGCCACCAAACCAGTCGAGACCGGTGAGATGCCATCGGACGGAACACCTGCGGACGCGGTGTTGGCTGCGTCCGAGCCACCCTCGAGCGGCGAGTAGGCACTGTTGTTCGCCGTCGGCGCGGGAACCGAGCCGTCATGCGGTAGAGCAACATAAGGGAAGTACTCCCCGAACGCCTTGTCGTTCGTGCCGACGGCGTCACCAAGGTCGTTCGGTGAGCCGACGAGCTCGCCCTCGACCACCTGGAGCGCGATGTCGATGACGTCATCGCTCAAGCGCCGCCCGTTCGGGAACCCGGCGGTGTCGCCACCGATGACTCCAAGACGGTCGGGGTTCGCAGCCGGTGGGATCGAGGTGTTCAGCCTCAGCATCTCTCCCGGGGCCTTCAGGTTCGCTGGCTGGTTGAGCCCTTCGACACCAGTGAGGAAGACCGAGACCAGGTCGTCGCGAGGAGTAGCCGGTGCGGGGATGCCGTAAACGGCTTCCACGAGGTCGGCCAGGTGCGAGTTCTTCACGTACGACAAGTACTGCGGGTCATCCACGGGACGGCTGGCGTTGAAGCCATCCTTGTCCTTGAGCGGGATGACAACTTCGTTGACCAGCGGGTTGCCTAGGCGCGATACCTGCGACCAATTGCCGGACGCCGTGCGCTCCTGCGTGGTGGTCCAGACACCGAACACTGGGTCATCGCCCTCGGTCAGTGACTTCGACGGTACCTGGAGTGCCACCGTGTTCACGTTGAACCCGGCGAGCGTGTCGTCGCCAACCTCTGAGAGGTCACCGCCGTACAGCAGGTCGAACACGCGAAGGTCGAGGAAGAACGGGTCGTCGGCCTGACCGGCGTAGGTCTTGCCGCTGCCGTCGAGAACCGAGGTGATCGCCTCGCTCCGCAGCTGCCCGTAGTTGGGCATGGATGCGGTTCCCGTATGGCTCGGAGCAACCGGGCCCTTCGCCATGACCTTGGTTCCGCCGCCGACGTTGAGCCGCGTCAACGTGAACTGCTGGCGCACGTTGAGGTCGGGGTCGGTGAGGCTTGTGACCTGTCCAGTGTTGTAGAGGAAGGTGTCCTCGTTCTGGTAGGTCGTCTTGAACGTCCACCGATAGATCTTGTCGGCCAACGCGTCCCCGTCGTTGTCGATGCGCAGGTCGTACTGCGCGTCGGTGGCGAATGGATAGAAGTTGGGGCCGCCCGATGGCTCCTCGAACGGGATCCAGTTGGCGATGAGCGTCGTCTTGGCCGGTGCCTTCGGGCTCACGAAGGCGTACAGGTCGGTGCCGTCGTACTGCGGCATACCACTGATCAGCGGGGCCTCTCGGTGGCTGGAAGCCACGGCACCGGACGGCGCCAGACCTACCGCACCAACGCCAGCGAGCAACGCGCCGCTGGCGAGAGTGGCTGCCGCGCGACGACGCCGTGAGGCGCGGTTCGTGCGAGGGGTTGGGGGTTGCATCAGATCCTCCGAATCGAAGCGGGCGCATCGCCAGATCGGCGGTGCACCCGTCATTCGGAGCGGTCGGTGGCGCGGATTGGTCCCGGCTCAGGCGCCGAGCTCAAGCAGGAGTACCGGGTCGGTCGTCGGCGCCGACGAACCACCGACCGGCTCGACGCTCATCCCGAACGTGGTTGTTCCCTCCGGAAGGTCGACAAGCGTGGTCGCCCGCCCATCTTCCGGTTGCAGCAGCCCCACCGAGGTTGCCCCGCTGTCATCGATCGCCCAGAGCTGGTAGGTCTTCCCAGGCCCGGTCGCCGGCACCGAGGCGGTGAGGAAGGCGGCTTGTTCGCGGTTGGGCGCGACAACGAGAGTGCCGGTTCCGCCTCCGGTGACATCGGTGCGTTCCACCGTGGCGCCAGGGTCGGCGAGCAGTTCCGAGATCTGATCGGCGGCAACCTGCAACTCATCGGCGCGCTGGTTCGCCTGGTACGTAGAGACACCGAGCGCTCCAGCCGCGATCACTGCTGCAGCCGCGACACCCGCCAGCCAGCGATTGGCGCCCCACCGGCGGGAGCGAACTTCAGAGAGTTCAACCACCGGGTCCGGACGAGCACCGTTGAGCTGCGGCGTCCGGCTGGCCTGCTCCAGCACCTTAGAGCGCAGCGCAACCGGCGGCGCCTCGGCGACCGAAGCCGCAAGAGCAGCAGTGGTCTCACGCATCTCGCGGACGT
>JANLWJ010000177.1:0-4222 GCA_031364455.1 Actinomycetes bacterium
GGGGGCGGATGGCTCGGCTGGGTCGTCGAGGTCCCTGAGATGGCCACCCTCGAGAGCCGTCTCGGCCGCGATGCGGTTGACGGTCACCGACGTCGCCCTGACGGCTACGACCTGCGCTGGAAGCAGATCGGCGTCAACGAACTGCTCGAGGATCCGCAGCTTCCCTTCTTCATCCACTGGGAGTGTGAGCCTGAGCAGCGCCCCGGGTACGGGAACGGCACCGAGATCCGCATCACCAAGCTCGAGATCGCCGGCGACGCCGGCGTCGTCACCGACTGGCTCGGCTCGCTCAACGGCGACCCCCTGGACGATGTCGAGGTCGAATGGGTGACACCGACCGACGACGCCGGGGGCCTGGTGGCCGCACACTTCGCGACGCCGAACGGAATCGTCCGCGTCGACTGACGCTAGCTACATCTCGGTGAGCGTCGCTTCGCCGAACGAGACGGTAAATGCTCGGCACCAAATCACGACTCGCGCCCCGTCCACGTCTGCAGAGTTGGCTGAGTCTGGAAGCAGATACTGCTGATCGCCCTCGTTCCCCTTCAGCGATCCAAGGTCGACGCCGGCCTCGACATTTACGCCATTGGGCGCGAGATACACCCTGAGGTCAGGGCCAGGATCAGCGACAAAGTCGGTCAAGGTGACGAAGGTGCCGTCAGCGGTGTCCACCACCGAAGCTGTCCCCTCGGTCGGGTGAGCCTTGGCGACGAACTCTCCGTGCCCGATGAGCTCGTTCTCCGCTCACCGTCTTGCCCACTACCGTCTTTCCCGGTCTTCTGCGGTGTGACTGTGGGTGAGGTTGCGACCACGACGTCCTCGTCGACGACCTGGTCGACCATGCTGGTGAATGCGAGAAAACCGCCGAGGCCAACGGCCGCGACTCCATAGCCGACCAGCACCGGTGCTGCCAGGTCCCGTCGGCGACGCGCGATGGCGACCGAGATCACGCCAGCCAGGAGCAGCCACAGGCCGGTCAGCCCCTTGGCAACCGTCTCGTCATCGGTCAGAACACCCCCGTGATCCAGACCCCGATGGCGACAACGACCAGGGCACCCGGAAGTGCCAACCATCGGGCCGGCGATGGGTGTGATGCTGACGTTGGGGCTGGCGCCATTTGATCCTCCTTGCGGTTCGCAACTAGTAGCGACATAACCACACGATCTGGCGCTGAATACCCGTCCAAGCCTTACCGAACGATGACGCGTTCTACCGTTGGGTCATGTGCCGCAGCATCAAGACCCTTCGTCCACCCTTCATCGACGCCGTCACCGAGGCAGACCTCCAGGCAGCAGCTCTGCAGTACGTGCGCAAGGTGTCGGGGTTCCGTGCCCCAGCAGCACACAACCGAGAGGCCTTCGACCGCGCGGTCAGCGAGGTGACCGCAGCCACTGCCGAGTTGCTGGCCTCACTCGAGGTCCGGGGCCAGCGCTAGCGCGTCAGAGCAACCCCGGGTTGGGCAGCAGCAGCTGGCGAAGCGCCGACCCGGAGGCCAAGTCGTCCAAGGCGGGTCCGGCCTCACTGAGCGGACGCCGCGCCGAGATCATCGAGTCGAGGTCGAGCTCGCCAGTCATGTAGCGGTCGACGAGGTCGGGGATATCACGGTGTGGCACGCATGATCCGTAGTTCGACCCCAGGATGCGCTGCTCGGACTCTGCGAGGCTGAGCGGATCGAACGACGCCGACTGGCCGGCCGGCGGCAGCCCAACAACCACTGCCGCACCTCCGATGCCGAGCGCAGCGATCGCCTGCTGCGTCGTCGCGATCGCCCCGATGGCGTCGAAGACGAAGTCCAGGCCCTCGGGGACGAGGCGGGCCAGCTGCTCGACGACGTCGCCTGATCGCCCATCGACAACATCGGTTGCCCCAACACGGGCGGCGATCTCGAGCTTGGCCGGGACCAGGTCGACAGCAACGATCCGGCTGGCTCCGACCATGCGAGCGCCCTGAATGCAGCTGAGGCCGACTCCGCCGCAGCCGATCACCGCAACAGTCGCTCCGGCCGGCACCTGAGCAGTGCTCCTGACCGCCCCGACGCCAGTGGCGACTGCGCAACCGACAATGGCGATCACGTCGAGCGGGGCGTCCGAGCGCACCTTGATCGCCCCGGACTCCGGGACGATCGCCCGCTCTGCGTAGGACGACACCCCTAAGTAGTGGAAGCAGTCCTCGCCGTCGACCGAGAGACGCGGCGTCCCGTCGAAGAGCGTGCCACCAGCTGCGATGACCTCCAGCGAGGTCTTGCACTGGGCTACGCGACCCAACTTGCAGTAGCGACACTCACCACACGATGGCACCCACGAGAGCACCACATGGTCGCCGACCGCTACGTCGGTGACACCCGCGCCAATCGCGGTGACGACGCCGGAGCCCTCATGCCCCAGCACCACCGGCGTCCGATGCTCCCTCTCACCGCGCACCATGTGCAGGTCGCTGTGGCACACCCCTGCTGCCGCGATCGCGACCTCGACCTCATGTGGGCCAGGGGGTGCCAGCTCGACCGAGCGGACGTCAATGGGCTGGCCGGCGCCGCGGAAGACTGCGGCTGAGATGGTGGTCATCGGGCCTGCCTACCCCACCTCACGTACCCACCGCAATGGCCTGTTCCCCATGAAGTCACTAACGTGAAGGAGCCGAAGAGCCCAGGAGGTCCCATGGACGAGCACGACGAACAGCTCTGGACCGAGGTTGACGGCTACATCGGCTCGCACCTCGGCGTCACTGGCCCGGCACTGGACGCCGCGCTCAGCCGCAGCATTGAAGCCGGCCTCCCTGAGATCGCTGTGTCCCCACCACAGGGCAAGCTGCTCATGCTGCTCGCCGCCTCCATCGGTGCCCGACGGATCCTCGAGATCGGCACCCTCGGTGGCTACAGCACGATCTGGCTGGCCAGGGCACTGCCCGACGACGGTGAACTCGTCACCTGCGAGTACTCCAGCGAGCATGCCAACGTGGCCCGCCGGAACGTCGACAGAGCCGGAGTAGGTGGCCTCGTTGACATCCGGGTCGGCGCCGCCATCGAAACGTTGCCAACACTGACCGGTCCGTTCGACCTGACGTTCGTTGACGCGGACAAAGAGCACAACGCCGACTACTTCAGGTCGGCGCTGGGGCTGAGCCGCGCTGGCTCATTGATCATCATCGACAACACGGTGCGCGGCGGTGCCATCGTCGATGCCTCGCGCACCGACCCGGCGACCGAAGGCACCCGCGCTTTGTACGCCGCGGTGCGCGACGAGCCCCGGGTGTCGGCAACGGCGATCCAGACCGTCGGGAGCAAAGGTTACGACGGCTTCGTGCTGGCCCGGGTACTCAACGTCTGAGACCCCGACCCGGAGAAGCCGTCGTCAGAGCTTGACGGCCTGGAGGGTGTAGGTGCAGGCGAGTCGCTCTGGCCGATCGGTGAGGCGCCACTCACCGTCGTCGTCGCAGGTCATCTGCCCCGGTAGTGCGTCCCACGGTGCCGAGTTGTGTTCGGCCAGACCGGTCACCTGCATTCCGACGTTCGCCAGTCCGGTGATGATCTCGCCTATCCCGTGGTTCCAAGAGTGGGCGAGATTGTTGCGGAACTCCACGTCCGTCTCTACGTAGGTGCCGCCCTCCTCGTCCACCAGTGGGTGCTGGGTCTCGAAGTAGGGGTAGTCGACAACGATCCAGTCGGTCCGGGCCTCGTCGATCGCCCAGAGCATCGGGTGCCCCTCGCGGATGAAAAGCCGGCCGCCCGGCCTGAGCAGGTCGGCCACGACCTGCGCCCACTCGGCGACATTCGGCAGCCAGCAGAGCGCGCCGACTCCGGTGAAGACGAAGTCGAAACCGTGATAGCCGAGCAAACTCGGGGCCGCGTAGACATTCGCCTCGAGATACTCGATCGATGTGCCGGTAGCGTCGGCGAGCCGCCTGGCTTCGTCCAGAGACCGTGGCGAGAAGTCAACGCCGGTCATGTCCGCACCGAGCCGGGCTAGCGAGAGCGTGTCGGTGCCGATGTGGCACTGCAGGTGGACGCCGCGCTTGCCATCGACCGAACCCAGCAAGGGCAGGTCGAACCTGATGACGCTAGACAGGTAGCTCGGGTCGTCGAGGAACCTCTGAATGCGGTAGTCGGGGGATGCGGCGTGGGCGGCCGCGCGGTCATCCCAGTTTGCGCGGTTGATCCTCACGTACTCAGGGGTGTTGTCGGCGCTTGTCATGCCAGCACTCTGCCATGAAGAACGGGCCAGTCAAC
>JANLWJ010000091.1:0-28910 GCA_031364455.1 Actinomycetes bacterium
ACTCAGCGCATTTGGATGAACCGAGCCGTTTTTCAGAAAGCCGTCGTCCCGCTGGATAAGCGCCAGATTGTCGCAAATCTCATCCGTCGTCGTTTCTAGCGCGTTGAGATCAGTATCAACGGATGCCGGGGGAAAGGGAGAACTAGGATTCGCGCTTGCGTATCCGGCATAGTTCAGACTCTTGTTGAATCTGGTTGGCTGTGTCATGGGTATTTCATTTCTTAGAATCTAGTGCCATCACACTACGACTTGTTCGCCATCGATGGTAATGACCAGCGACGACGCTCCGCTCGCCAATCCACTCAGAAAGTCCGTCGAAACCAGTTTCCGATTGCAGTAGTGATCGAACGCACTGTTAGCGGCGACTGAATAGCCCTTGAACAACTCCGTCCCGGCCGCTGAACCGCCAGTAGCGCCGATGTAGAGCGTGAACGTCACTGCACCCGCCGTTACGTTGGCGACGTGAATGTGCTTGAGAACGGTGTAGATCGTCGCGGCTGGTGGCGTGTAAATGTCAGCCGCCGCTGCGGCCAGAAATGCCGGCCCCGCTATTCGTTTTAGCTGTCCGCTAAGTGCCATGTCGTTCCTTTACAAGAAAGTCTAATTGAAGATTCCTGCGTTCATACGTCCTCGATAGCGATATATGAAATTGTCGCGTTTACACCTGCAGAAAGATTCAACGTGAATCCCTCCGGACGTTTAGTACTTGGGAAAAGTGATACCGTTATATTCGATTGCGGCTGCAGAAACACCTGATAATCGTTATTCATGGCACTGGAAAACGTGACATTGACAGCAATATCCAAAATGGTCACGGCGACTGACCCAACACGGACTTGGCTGTTTCCGCCGTGATACATTTCGTGATCGCTCCATGTCATGCGAGCATCGGAATGGCCGGAAATCTGTCCAGAGCGTGCCATCACCAAGCCGCCTCGGTCTGAACCTGCGTGACAGTCCACGCGGCGGATGCGCCGCCGTTAACCGAGACGCCGATAAACTGGCCGTTTGTAACCGTGTTAAATCCTGCGCTGCTTCCTTCTACGTGGCCAGTCGTGTCGTTCGCAAATCCAGTCCCACTTGTCGTGGTATTAATAGCCGTTCCGCGGTGTTCCCACCAAGCCGTTCCCTGCATGACTCCAGCCCCGCCAATACTTCGTATGGTCATCATGATTATCAAGGTTCCGATATCGGCAATCGCGGTTTGTGCGGGTCCGGTCAGCGTCAGGATCGCCGCATCCGCCGTCGTCTGATTAGCCCCTATACGGATGACGTAGACAGGTGCTGCGACGCCTGCGGCGGTTTTAGAGGCGCTTATCCGCCATGAAATGGTAGAACGCACTTGCAGACTAAAAGACGGGATAACCAGACTCGATCCTGTGACATAGGTATCGCTTGCGAACCCGGCGCCCTGTGCTGCAATAGAAGCGGCCTCGGAACGGGCATGGACCAGCCCAGTGTCGTCCTTCGTGCAGAGTATCTTCGCGGTGGTGTCAACGAAGATAACCGCCTGTCCAGCAGACGGGGTGGCGGGTACGCTCTGGACATCAACAAGAATATCGGCCATCAGTTGCTCATCTTCAAGCGTCCAGTCCCTGCCAAAGTGGCCCGCTGCGTCGTGGTCAATTTCATGTGATTGATGATCTGTCTTCCGGTCTCTGTTGCGACGGTAAATGAGCCGGGGCTGTAACTTGGGTCAGCGGCTACACCTGCAGGACCAGTAGCGCCTTGCGGGCCGGGCGGACCACTAGCACCATCATCGCCGTCTACCCCGAAGCCGGGAGGTCCCATCTGTCCGGGAGATCCATTGGACCCAGCGGCACCGTTTGCACCAGCCTGTCCTGGCATGCCATCCGCGCCGTCCTGACCGTCAGCGCCGGGGATACCTGGAAGCCCATTCGAAACAGTTCCGCCACCAGTAATAACGCCACGATGAATCAACCCACTCATTCAACCGTCTCCCGGTAAAGCACGACATCCCCCTTAAACAGGTCTACGTCGCGTCTGAGCCGTTTTGGTGTCCGGATGATCTCTTGCCTCTCCAATGCCACGTCAAGCCGACCACGGGCCGTATTCACGGCCCCAGCATGGTCTGTGGCGCCAAATATGATATACCTGTTCTTTTTAACAATCCCGGCTACCCGAATTCGCATCGAGTCGAAATAATGCCCGTTTTTGGTCTTTACCTTCTCGGCTGGCGCCCGAAAAATGGTCGCATCAACAGTGCGCAACACGGTCCTGGGCAAGCGTTTGTACCACTGTTTGAGAAAAATTGGCCTCATCCGAGCAGGGCAATCTGGAGTTTTCCGGTGTCGGCCGGATTGAAGGCGATGGCAGATACGTAGTTCGTTCCTGTGGGCAGTTTCTGCGCTTCTGTCCCGGCCTGAAACAGCATGTCATCATTGGTAGCTGTGGCCGCCCCGAGAGAAAACTGGATATAGCAGTCCTTTGTCGCGGTAATGCGGATCATCCAAAGGTGATTCTGCATGTCATCCCGGTCGCCGGGCAGAAACCCGCCGGCAGCCACCGCAGAAAGGTCGATATTCAGGTATGCGCCGGAAGGGCCAAGCCCGCCAGCATCTCGACCGAATTCGTCAGCAGCCACTTCAAACTCGGGAATGCGGGCTTCAGCCATCCGGTCTCCAAAAAAACGGGCACCCGAAGGCGCCCGCTAAATCCGGCAAAAGGGAGGAGAAATGCCGGTTAGGTCGCCATCCACCGACGGCGCCAACGGTTAATATATTACAAAACCATGGGCATAGCCACGAGTTTGACTGAGGTTATCCGGACTGTCTATCTTCCATCCTTCGACCCGTCCAAAACCGGCGACCCGCATCATGCACTGGAGGGCGCGCAGGGTCGGGCCAAACCAGTTCGTGTGATTGTTGCCCAGCTGGTCGTCAGGGTAAAACTCCAGCACACAGTTATCGCCCTGACCGCCCTCGATGTAAGGGCTGTAGTCGTCGCAGATATGGGATTCGACCATGAGCATCCCGCCTGGGGCGCTAACAGCACGAAGACGCTCCAATGCCAACAGAGGGTGTTTCAGATGGTACAGGACGCCAAGGAACAGAATTATATCGAACGGTTCCAGATCGGCGCGATCAAGATCGTAAATGGACGATTCCTCGCGGTATAAATTGCGCTTATCGTATCCAAGGGATTCGGCACACAAATCAAACTGCGCCCAGGACCGCTTTTCGCCCTTGTGAATGGTGTCGGTGAAGTTGTCGATTGCCAGAACAGAGGATGCACCGCGCTTCAGGCATTCAAACGTCCAATATCCGTCATAAGCACCAACGTCAAGAACGCGCTTTCCAGTCAGATCGTCAGGGAGCCGGTAATGCTCTGGAAACTGTGGCGCCCAACCGGGGGTAACGATGCCGTGTGGAAGTTCTACGCGGTGATACCACTTCAGGGCGTCTACGGCGGATTGGAGTTGTTCTTTGGTCATGGGAAATTCAGTCTGGCGAATTCGCCGAAGTGTTGGCGCGCTGCAGTGTCGTAAGCACGACCAGCGTCATCCTCGTTATTGAAATAGCCGATATGGATAATCCCGTAATTAACGCCGATGCGGGCGCGGAATTTATCTCCAGTGACGATGACGCCTTTGTACTTCGACTTCCCGCGCTTCTTTGCGCTATTAGCCTTGTTCTGCTGGCTGTTGCATTCCCTGAGATTCATACGACGGTTGTCAAGAGAATTACCGTTACGGTGGTCGCACTGCCTCCCATCGCCCTTCGTGAACCCCATAAGTTCGCGGTGCATCTGGACGTAGCCGCCAAGCACCGACCGACATACGCGAAGATGCCAGTGATTTTCAAAGACGTGCCAATCCCACTGAGACAGCCACGCGAAGTCGGCCTCATCGACAATGGCAAAAGCTTTTTTATGCTTCTTCGTGCTTACATCTATCAGCGCCACACCAGCCTCGGCTTTCCTTCAGCGCGGTACTTGTCCATGCTCTGATGCAGGGATTTCATGTGTCTGTCAGGCCACAGTGATACCCAGTGAATATGCCCTATCACCACGCGCGGCGTCAGGAATGCCTTTAGTCCAGCTTTCTCAAATGACAACCAGAAATTAACATCGTCGTCATACATCCATTCCCCGCCTTCCTTGAAGGTCGGGAAGAACCATGGCTTCGGCAAATTTGCGAATGCACTCGCACGAAACAGACTCAGGCCAAAATGCCCGGTCTTTACCGGAAAGTAAGTCTCGTCCAATTCGTTCTGCATGACGCTCTTTCCGAGTTCCTTCGTGTTCATCAGAATGCGATCCGTGCGGCCCATCTGAACGGGTATAAGCGCATCGGCATCCGGCTTGTTCACCATAAAGACCAGCAAATCCTCTACGTCCGACTGTTTGAATAACGAATCGTAATCCATGGTCAAAATGTACTCGGCGCCATTCTGTATTGCATCGTCTATTGCCATGGTCAGCGCCTTTCCCCAGTACGCGCCTGTCCTGCAAAAACGACTGATCCCCAGTGGCAGCAAAGCCTCCAATACATCATCGGAATGATCCCCAAAGCCCAATCTCGGGCGGGACATGACGCTGATTGTTTCGGGCCATTTCTCAGGGCGCTTGTAGCCAGCAAGATTCAAGCTCACTTCCAATTCCGAGCAATCTCCCTCGCCAACCCACTTATGCAGCCCCACCAGCCCGGCGCGGCGCATCATGGCACTCAGGCTATCGAAGTCGAAGGCGGCCCCATGGATGTCGTTCTGATCTACCTGGCCGCCGTACAGCCAGCCGTTGTACTGACCTGGAGCGCCTGACAGATAACTGGTGGCGATATATTCAAGGTCGGGAACGGCGATTTTCAGCAATCCTCCTGGTTTGAGTACGCGGACCCATTCGCGCAATACGCCCTCACTTACACGATGGCCAAAATGCTCCAAGGCATGAGAACAGCGAATTTCGTCGGCGTGATTATCAGGAAGCTCAAGCGGGAAAATCTCTTTCCCTTGTTTTCTATCTACAGTGTTGTCGTACCCCTCGATTGGGGCATCACCAGCGGCGAGGTTCAGGCGGATTAGATCGGTCATTTGTTCTTTGGTCTGTTCCAATAGGGGGACGTGCAATGCGGGCACTTCACAGGAACAGAGTTCGAGCGTGGTATCCACTTGTGATTGCAACGCAAGCAACGGTATTCTGGGAGTCTCATATTGGAACTGTATCTATCATGGAGTTACCGTGTCAAGGCAAAAAAACGGCCACCCCGAAGGATGGCCGCTTAGTGAAGCGTCAGAATTACGCTTGTGCCGGGCCGCGCTCGCTTCCGTCCGGCAGGCTGACAATGAGTTGGAAGACTTTGTCAGCATCGGTTGTGCTGTTGGGGGCGTAGGTACCGCGCACATCCGCCGTTGTCGTCGTCGATCCGCCGCCAGTGCGAAGGGCCGCTACAAAGGTGCCCGCCGTGGCAACCGTGCCATTTTCCAACTCCTTCAGGACGAATCCAGCCGCAGGAAGCAGTACCGGCAGGCCAAGTACGTTTCCAGTCCCGATGAATGCCGTATTGGCAATGGCAGCGCCCGCCGAGATAGCGGTGATCTTCTTGAACGCCTTCTTGCCGTTGACAGACGTGGTGCCATTGAGGGTAATCGCCTCGGACATCGTGGCGTTGTATTCGTCCCGTCCGGTGACGGTCACAACCGCCGTGTCCGCGCCGCCGGATTTGGCAATCAAATTTCTTGGCTTGTCGAGTGTTACGCTGCCGGCTGATGCCAGCGTACCGTTGACGATCAAAGCGCCGGCATTGGTACGGTTCTGCTGCGCCATGACGCCGTTGGTAATCAGCGCATCGGGCGCACCCAGGTCAATGAGGTAGGTATCGCTACGGGCCGTGCGCGCGATGCGAACGCCAAGAACGTCTTTGGAGTAGGCCGACTTTCCCGGCAATTCCAGCGTTAGCTGATAGGACGTGCCCGCCGCCCACGTCGTCCCGGACTTGTTTGTGACGGTGATGCTTGCCGTGCCGAGCGTAATGTCAAGTTTGGCCGGAAAGCCGAACGCATTGTTCTGGCCAATGACGATTGCGTGACCCGTTGCATTGAAGAAGTCGCCCTCGTCAGTGATACCAAGTTCAGGCGCTGGGGCATTCGGATAGGAAACGGTAAATGTGCCGGCATCGGCAACGTCTGAGGCAATCGTGCCGGGTATGGTGATTTTCATGGCGAAGTCCTTTCAGTTGTAAAAAACATTGAGTTCAGAACCCAACCCCGGCCCGAACTGATTTCAACGCTACGCTTGTTCCGTATCGAAAGCAAGTATTCACTACCCCCTGACGTGATCCTGCTCGCGCTTTTCTTCAGGCGGTGGATTCTTTCTCTTTGGCGGCATCTTGCCATTTATCATCTTGCGCATGGATTCGCCCATCATCTTGCCTATTGGAAGGTCGGGATGTGGGGGACTGTCCTGTTCGTCTGGTTTCATTTCTGCTCCTCTTGATTATCTCCGGCGACAACAGCGGTCCTGAAAGCATTCGTTTGCAGCCAGTTGCCGAGTTTGTTCGATGCGGCCTGATTCGCCCTTCCCTTTACGATGTTGGCGAGTGATGCGGCAAGTTCTGGATCGTAAATCGCATCATTCATGACTTTCGCCGTCATGTCGGACTTGATTTTGACGCCGAGCTTTCCGGCCACGCCAATCAATTCCTGCCGGATTGACGATCTGCCACGGATAATGTTTCGATAGGCAGCGAATCCGCCATAAGCGGACGTGCCCGTAACAGACTCAAGCGGTCCCTTCGGATTCGGACTGCCCACACTCGCCGGGACAGGGGCGCGCGCTACAAGGGTCTGCCCACCCCCTATTGTCTTGAGGTTGTTCCAGTGGTTCGGCCCGATCTGATCCATGATTGGCTTGAGGTTGGCTTCCTGCGAAAGCAGATAGGCATAGGGTTCCTGACTGGCCTTCTGGGCAATGTTCGGCAATTCATCGGCAAGAGAACGGGCAAGGGCCTGGCGTTGATCTTTTCCCTTCACCAGCGCAAACAGCCGTTTCATTTCCTTCGGCGAATTCGATGCGTTCGTCAGCAAACCGCCCACGTCCTCGCTCCCGGCCACTTTGGCGAGCGTTGACTTGTCC
Source organism: Actinomycetes bacterium (assembly GCA_031364455.1). GTDB lineage: Bacteria > Actinomycetota > Actinomycetes > JAHEKZ01 > JAHEKZ01 > JAHEKZ01. The sequence continues at coordinate 7,093 of JANLWJ010000091.1, forward strand.
AGTGCGCGACGGCCCTGCTCAAGACGGATGGAACGGTCAATCAGCGCCTCGTTTCTCGTATTCGCGTTGCGCAAAAGCTGATCGACCTCCGGAACCTTGGAAAGCGTCTCCGCATGGGTGCGCAGGAATGCCTCTGCGGCGCCCGGCTTGATCTTTCCGGTTGTCTCATCAACCGCGCGCTTGGCGAACATCCCGAGTACGCCATCTTTCATGAGTTGTTGCGCATTGGCATCCGAGCCGTAAATGCGGTTGAAATCGTCCATGCCATCGGGCGTGAAAAACCGCTCTACGACCTTGGCATCATCCATCGTCGCGCCGTACTTACCTACGTCAGCCACCTTTCCGCCGATACCTTCCTTGAATACCTTTGCGTACCGCTCTCCGTAGTCTTTGTTCAGGCTTCGGAACGTCTGCGATACATCCCCCAGTCCGCCACCTTCCATCTGGCCGATCATCTCATCCAACGGGCCTTTCAACTGCTGGAGGTATTGCATTTTCTGCGTATCGTTGGCGCGCGCAGCCTTGCCGTATTCGCGGTTGACCTCTTTCCAGAAGGAATGAAATTCCCGAAATGACTTTTGACTGCCACCGCCTGATTTTGCGAGTGCAATGGCATTGGTTGCCACTTCCGTTGAGTTAAAAGGCTTCGCAAAGGGCGTGGAATCGCCCTCATGGGCGCGTAGTTTCCCAAACGTATTGGGCATGTCCTGATAGACGTTCTGATCGGCCTTTGCGATGTTCGCGGCAATATCATTCACGCGCGACATATCGACTTTGACGCCCATCTTGTCCGCCATGTCATACAGATCGTTATATCCCTGCTTAAACTGCGCGCCGACGCCCTGCCGATTCTTCCAATACTGATTGCGAAGCGCCTCGCCCTTGCCCTGCAAATCGCCGCCCTCGGTGGATGCGGCAATGCCTTTCTGTTGTGCTTCGAGTTGAGAGAGCCGTTGCTCGATCTGGCGCTGGGCATTTGACAGGCGCGAGCCTGCCTGACGCGGCAATGCTTCTGCCGTCTTGTCTCCAAGCAAGTTAGTGGTCGCCTCGTCGAGTGAACGCTGGTTCTGATCTGCGCGCGTGGCATAACGGCTCAGATTTGCCGGATTCTTGCTGGCAACGGAATGCTCAAGTTCCTGAACGACATTCGCATTCGATCTCGCGCCAATCGTCGGCTCAAATGGCGTGCCTTGCAGCGGATCAATACGCCCGCCACGCCCGGTCGCCGCATTGATGGCGTCCGTGATGGTCTGCGCCTCCTCCATGTTCTTACCGCTGTTCAAATTGCTTTCCATGGCCGGTTTAAGAATGCGGCCCGCCTCGCCCTCTGCGAACGAGCGTTTTCCAGCCTCGGAGAATTTGCTGGCGAGCTTCGATGATGCCCAAGGCCCGATGGTCGGCGCTGTGCTTCCAAGGCCAACGCCTACTGCCTTTCCAACATCGCCGCCGAGAAATTCTCCGGTCACACCACCCGCCGTGCCGCCCAGAATTGATCCTATTTCAGAGACGATGGCCGGAATCTTGTGCGGTGCAGTAGCGATATTTCTGACACTGAACGGGCCGCCCGTTCCGCCGAGTTCCAACGCAAGGCCGCCGTATTCGTCGGCGAGACTAGGCGCCTTGATGTCCTGCACACCGAGCATTTCGTTGAAGGCATTACGGATGCTCTCCGACCCGCCAAGTGGGCGGTCAACCGGAAAAGTATTGGGGGTGGAAACCGCCGGCTTATTCTGATTCATGATCTGGTTCGCCTGACGCTCCGGGCCGCGCAGAAAATGCTCTCCAATCCCCATGGCGGAATTCATCGCGTCCAAGGCAAGGCCCGGGATAGAGGCAACCTGCCCTGGTAGTTTGGCCAGCGTATTGAGGTAGAAATCGCCTCGATCTGCCGGCTGCGGTTTTGGCTTTCTGATCGGGCGCTCAGAGGCAACATCCCATTGCGAACCGGTTACCGGGGCTTCAGCGGTAACGTCCCATTCGCCCGCCATTATTGATCCAGTCTCTGTGGGTGGCCGTTACGCAATGTCCACGTCTGCCCGTTTCCAAACGTGGTGGCAACACCCTCTTTTAGACGGGAAATAGGCGGCGTGCCAACAGATGATGTAGATGGGGCGGATTGTGCTGATTGACGGTTGTACTTCGCGTTGAGTTCCCGCGCCAGTTCCAGACCGGCTATAGCGTTTGCAGGCGTGCCGGTTGAAATAAGGCCAATGGCACGGTCAACGCGCTGCACATCCTGATTCGACGCGCGGCCCTTGAGTGCGCCCAACTGCACCAGCAACCCTTCTTTCATGCTCTGGATGCGAATGCCGGGCGTTTGTTCAGTAGGCAGATCCTTGCCTGCCGCCGCATAGCCAGTGCCCTTGACTGACTCCCACATGCGGGCGGAAGGTGCGAGCAATGTTGCGGTCGATACTGGATGGTCCGTGATGATCTGCTGCATCTCCGTGATCGTATCGTCCACGGCCTGATAACTGGCTTGCCCTGCTTTCATTGCCTCGTCGCGCTTGACTTGGGCTGCGGTTGGCGGCGGGAAATAGCCCTCAACAGGCTTCGGCTGCACGCCCATATGAGATGGCTGAATGAATACCGGATTGCCCTGCGCATCGACGGCAGATACCGGGCCGCCAAATTGATTTATCAACGCCGTCGGCTCCGGCGCAGCGATCCCGGACGGCGTTGGATTTGGCGCTGCCATGTTGATCCATACCCGCTTGCCATTAACGACCGTCTCTTTCCACTGCGCCTTGTCATTCGCAGCACTCGGAAGTCCAACAGGCGGAACGCCAATGTCGAACTTGTCGTAAAGACTTCCCCCGCCTTCGCCAATAATGTCCTTGCCGAGCGAGACGGCCAGATCAGACGGTTTAATATCGCCGGCAAGGAATCCGCGCTGATTGCTTTGGTTCTGCAAGTGACCAAGGGCTTGCGCCAGTTCATTTGGATTACTTGACGTAGACCCGAGATTCAATGCGCCAAGAAGTCCCGAGTCCATCAGCCATTGTTGTTCAGGCGAGATGGGGCCGGGCGCACCGTGGCCTATGGTAACGTCCGGGAATGTCGTTTGCGGACGTTCGCGCATATTCAATCCGGGCTGATCGTTCGCCATCGACATTACCAACTGCTCCACCAATTTTTTTCCGGAATCGCTTAAATTTGGCGCGGGCGGCGGCGAGAAATCAAACGCCGGCATATCCTGCATGGCTGTCCCTGCATCCAACGGGTTTTTTTGCGCAAACGTCACCGAATCATTCCACGTTGGCGGGGCATCCGTAGGCGGCTGCATGGCCCTTACAATAGGAGACTCATCTACCGGAGGAAGCTGGTAGCCTTGTACAGGCGGAAGTGGAACAGATGACTGATCCGTGGGGAACATGGCATCCAGCATTGACGGGTCAACACGCAATCCACCGGCAGAGTCAGGCTGATTTGCAAAGCCGACTTCCAGCGGGCGAGTCCTCGACGCCTGTGCATTTCCAAAAATGCGCGCCAAACTACCGCCCAGATCGGCACGCCCCTTCGCGGTCTGCTCATCCAATGCAGCCTTTGCCACGTGCGCCCTTGCCTGCGCTTCATGTAGCGCAATCTCCGAAGGATATAAGGCAGATCGTCCATTATCGGGCTTGTTCTGTCCGGCGAACATCGCGGTCATGATGTTGCCCAGACCTTCGCCGATCTGCGAGCGTGGCGTATAGGGATTGACGAAGCGCGGCATGGTCAGTGGGCAAACGTCGGATTGGCGGCGCTGCGAGAATAAAAGCCGCCATAATCTACAGGAGCAGTGCCCATCCCATACATACCAGTGGCAAATGATCCCGCGTTAAACAGGTCGGCAATCGTGCGCCAGTCCTGACCCTTGGAATTGGCATCCTGAAGCTCGAAGGGAAGAATGGAACTGCTCGCTCTGGATTGGCCGCCAATGCTATTGAGGTCTTGCGCACTGCGTCCCAGCGTAATGCCGCTACCTAACTGCTGATCGCCCCGTGCGCCCAGTTTGGCAAGCGCCTGAGACTGCGCCCGGCCACGTCTTAGCGCATCGCCCAACCGTGCCGCCATTTCCGACTTGACCTCGGTAGGCGCGGAAGGATTGGCTACATAACCCGTGTCTGCCTGGCCAGCAGCGGCATATTTCTGCTCACGGCTCGCTTGCGCTACCTGTTGGTCCCGCTCAATAGCAGGACGTTCCTGCTTTGAAATCGTATCGCGTAAGCGGGCATCGGCCTCTTGCCCGAGTCTTTGTTGGCGCAGCCGTTCGTCGCGCAACTTCTGGTCGCGTTCATCGTTGACCTCTTTCTGAGCCTGTTGATTGGCAAGAAATCCGCCAATCATGAGCGCGATGGGTATTAAGGCTGGGATGGGCATCGTTATTTCTCAATCATCAGTTAATAATCTTCGACGATCCACTGCTTCCGCCCGTAGATGGAATGTTGAATAACAGATTGCGCCGATACTGCTCCGCCCCCGGGAAGCCGGGTTGTCCGCTGGCGATACTGGCATTGGCTACCGCTGCGGTATAGTTCTTGAACAAGTCGCCCAAAGGACTGAAGGCGGGCGGGGCAGTCATGCTTCTGAATTGTGCCGCCGCCTGATTGGCCACATTGTCGATACCGGCGCCGGATTCAAGTTGGCCGATCAGATTCCCCCGCGTATCTTCGAGTTTCTTGCGCTCCCCGCTGCTATATTTGATCGACTCGTCTACCAGGCGTTGACGGTTGGATTGCTTGTCCTCTGCCAGCCGCCCTACTTGACGTGCGCCGACACTGCTGCCGATGTTTCCACTGCGCGCCAGATTTATGCGCAATGCGCGGTCAGCATCGCCCGCCTGCCGGTCGTACTGCGGCAGGTAGTAGTCGAGATAATCTTTCTCTGCATTGGCAAAAAAGTCCTCGCCGAACTGGCCCGGCGCGGAGCCGGATTTTTCCCACAAGGGAATATTATGATTAAACAAATTTATCCTTGGACCCACAACGGGGGTCGCATGCTGGGTAGGCGAAGGGATACCCGGAGCCGTGGCACTTGTCGGCCGATTGCCGAAGATGCCGGGGTGGGCACCAGTTGACGGGCTGGTAGCCACCGGAACTGGTTTTGGCGCGAGCGCAGGATTCGGCTTTTGACTGTAAAGATCTCCGCCGAAGATTTCATTGACGGCATTGGTGCCTTGCCGGATGCGCGCTTGGCGTTCTGCCTCCTGTTGCCGCATCTCCTTGCCACTGTCGCTACCACCACTATCAAGGCACATGATCTGCTCCTACAATTCGAGTACGTAGCGTTGCGCCACGCCGTTCTTCCAGTCCGTCACACCATCGGGCCGATAGCCCAGCAACCGGAACCAGTTTTTAGCCATCGGGTGATCGGACGCGCTGGTCGTGACTATCTTACGCACATTATGCTCTTTTGACTGTTCTATCAATAATCTGCGCAACATCCTCGTTACCGCGTGGGCATGATGCGGAAAAGACGAGGATGCAAGAAACCATGTCCGCATTCCGGACGATCCATTGTTTGCGCCAAAAACACAGACTGGCTTCCCGTCATCGTCCACAATGGCCATCTTGAGTTGCGTGGTCATCAGGTCGGTTATTTCGCCAAACACAGCCAATTCATGCGCAGAGACTTCCCACAAGTCGTCCATCACCGCTTTCAACAATTCCGGCGTCAAGGCAGCCGCTTTCATCAGCTTTCGTCCTCGCCATCGAAATAAAGCGTCACTTTCGAGAGCACCGCCGCCCCGTCCTGCTGGCACGTAAGATACGGGGAGATATGCGTCACCTCGGCAATCTCCGGCGTATCATCCAGAGAATAGGTGAACCCCGGCATCTCGTCTGGTTGCGTTTTCCTGTTCAGATCATTCGGGTCGGTCAGCAACTGGAGGTTCCACGTATTCAATGCGCCAATATCCACGCCGTTGATGGATTTGTAAGTGCCATCCTTGTTGCTCATCGATAAAAATGGTATCCAGCACGTCACCTTTCCCTGGGCAAGCGTGGCCGCGTCGTAACTGACATTGGCATCCCCGCCGTATAGATAGACTGTGTTTGCCGATCGCGCATAAATTCGCCCATTGAAAATGGCAAAGTCGGAAACCTGAAATCCAGGCTCATACCACGTCCATCCGCTGATCTTCGTGTCAGGAAAGTAACTGAACACAAAAATCTTCGTGCCCACCGCCAGCCAGAACCGGCCATCCTCTGGTTCGATGGCGCCGATGACTGATTCTATCTGCGTATCGGTCAGGGTTCTCAGGTAGGGCACGACATAGGAATCAATCAACGCGCCAACCCCGGCACTAGTAGCGGAATTGAACGCATTGTGCGTTCGCAGGCTGCGGATACCGTAGCTGTCCAGATAGAACACGTCCAAGTCACTGAAAGCCACAACCGACCTTGGCGAACGTGTCCCGGTATTCTTGAGAGTCTGACTGATCGAGTTCAGCGCCTCATCTTCGTCAACATTCCATATCTGCACGACGCGACGGCTGAAGATGGCGAGTTTTCCCTGAAAATTCTCCAGTCCAGTAACGTCTGCGGAACCGGCTGCATGCGTGGCTGCATTGATCGAGCCGGCGCCTGCATCTTCCAGCGCATTCCATCCGGCGGGCAAATCGACGCCGCTGAAATAGACGATTGAACGTAACGGCGACCAGATTTTATTGACTTGCGTATGCGCAAAGGTTCCGATCCCTCGCGGGTTGCCGTCCGCCCCGAAGCGTTTGTTGTCGATAATGATGGTGAAGCGGTCGCCAACCTCAAACGTCCCGCCGATTGTCACCGTGTTCTTTTGCTTCTGCCCGGCGACCGCCGCAACGCCGCCAGCCATCGTCTTGTTCACCACCGCTCCGGCCGCACCGCTATCCACCGTCACATTGCCATCCGGATCAATGGCCACGGTAAAACCGTTTGGCGTCGCGCCGGAGCCCGCCGCCGCGCTAATGGTCACATTCTGGCCGCTGCTGGTGGCCGAGTATTCAGGTGCTGAGACATAGGTGTTGATCTGGGTGGCGACGTTGGCCGCCGTGACCGAGTTCGAGGTCACCCAGTCCACGGCGACATTCAAGACCTCGATGCCGTTGATCTTGATGCTGGTAACCTTGTTTACCCCGGCACTGTTGGTACCGCCGGTAATCCCGAACGTACAAATTGACAGCACTTCTGAAATGCCGGCCACATTCGCCACTGTCAGTGCCACGGTGGCAGTTTGATCGTTCGTTCCGCCGGTCACATTCTCGGCCAACGTAGTAATCGTGAAAGGCGTTCCGGCTACGGTGGCCTCTACAGTAACGACATTGGTTGCTACGGTTGTCGCATAGGTCGTGTCGGCCTGAATCAGCGCCGCCAAGTGCGAGGCAATGCCGGTATTGCTTATCATGGCCGTTCTGACAATGCCGCTCAGCCAGTCCGCCACGACAACGCCATTATAGAAATGAATGATGTCGCCATTGCTGTATTTGGCGATGACATAGAGCAATCCATCGAATAGTTCGACATCCAGAATCTGCGTCATGCTTGGCGTTGAATCTGGATGTTCGAGCCGTTGGTAAGTAATGCCCGCAGGAAGGCCGGCAGGAGATGTCGCACTGCCAAATGTGTAGAGAAACGAGTCGGTAGCGGCAAGGCCGAATGTGCCTGCCGGAAGGACGTATTTGGAGACGAACGCCTTGCGCTTCTCGAAGTCTCCACCACGGGTCAGATGCCCGTTTATCGCCTCCCAGATCGACCCCGGCTCACCGGCAAAGACCGGACGCCTGCGGTCTACGCCAGCTTTGAAGTCGGAGACGGTCAAATATGACATCAGCTATTTGCGTGGTCAGAGGGCATTTATGTTCCTTTCTTGCGCTGTTCATAGCATTCGTAGCTCATGCCATTTCCTTCTGTTGTCGCCTTCGTAGTCAGAGGGCATGACTAGGTTCCTTGCGGCGGTTATAGTTGACCATGGCTAGGCGCGTTCACTTACTTGGCATAAGTAAGTTGAATATCCAGCGTGTCATTAACTGCCCATGTATGGGGGATTGTCGCACTAGCGGGGCCAGCAGTTGCATCAAAATAGACATAAGCGTAAGCAGTGCCGGAAACGCCCACACAGGTGCCGACCTTAAACGCTACGCCAGATCGTAATCCCCTGACAGACCCGATCGGATTTGATCCAGAAGCAATCGTATAAGGCAATCCGATGCGCCACGATCCAGTTCCGTATGTCGTGGTGCCTCCCATTACAATGGCTACGGCAGCGACGACAGTACGTTCTTTAACTTGAACATATCCGGTTATCGTTCCATTTCCTATCGCTGGATTCGCAGTGTCAGCGGTCCATGCAGGCGAAAATGATTTCAGTTGTCTAGTAAATGCGTTGTTTGTTCCGTTATCTGTGATTGAGTAATTCGGAACTTCGCAATCCAATCTGCAATTAGCGGACGTAGCAGCAAAAATTATGTTGTTCGCAAAGACACTGTTGCTGATCTGATGGTTTGATCCGTCTATGGTTACATCCGTGGCGTTCATGTCGCCAAAGCGGATAGAAGACAGCATTACTTTCGTGCATGCGCTGGAACTAAAAATAAGTCCAGCAGTAAAGCCACCAAAAGCGTAAAAGTCCTTACATCCGCCGAAGTCAAATAACGTACAACCGCCAGATTCAGCGCCAACAAAAACACGCGGCACTGCGGCAGTGTCGGTGCCGTTTACCTTTATGGCGGCACCTATTCCTGGCGTCGTCAGAGTGTAGTAGATAGAACCAAAACTAGAGAACAAAGAACCACCATCGGCGTCAAAAAGCAGTGCTTGCTTTCCACTAGCGACGTTGAATATCTCAAGACCGCGATCTGATTGAGAAGATGCTCCAGAGGAGAACTTGCAACAATGCCCTGAATAAGTCGCCCCATTCATAAGAATGCTTAGGTCTTCAAGGACTGAATTTGCACCTCGTTGTAAAACATCGCCCGTTCCAGTGATATTTATCACCGTAGATCGTATTCCATCACCAATGATCTTGCAGGCTACCAACAAGATTCCAGAAGTCGCTGGATTGTAGTTATATGTTCCAGATGGAATATGCAGCGTCTTTCCTGAAGCAGCAGAAATGGCAGAACTAATTGCTGCCGTGTCATCGGCGATTCCGTTGCCGACTGCATTATATGGCGCGTTCTTGACGTTGATGATGCCCTGCAATGCAAGTCCTGACGTGCCTTGTCCATAAGTCACCGCATGGCTAAACCCCACCAAAGACGAACCGGTGGAGGCGGCGAGGGCGGCCAACCCATCAATCGACATCCAGTAGCCAGTAGACAGATCGGCAGCGAAACTTGCGGTTGAGACATGCGCTGAAGATGCGACATAAGACGCGCCATTTACGCCAACTACGTCCTTGAATGCGTAGTAAGTGAGGGCCGTCCAGTTCCCGCGCGGATTCCAGTTTCCAATAAGACTCAGGACCGCAACGGAAAGGGAATCCGGTTTGACTACGCGATTCTGAAGCTGGCCGTCATCCCTCTGAATGAGGGCGAGGTTGGTACACACGCCATCGAGGGTTTGTTCTACGGCATCAAACTCTGAATCGTGCTGCTCTGCGTTGTAAGGCTCGCTTGGATTAGCCTGTGCGTAATCGTCAAGCCCGAACAGGCGGTTATACGGAGTCGGTTGTGACATTGCCTACCCCTCTACTTTCGCAAACCTCCCGCCGATGATCCGGTACTGATCCCGGTTCGGCATGCTTGATCCGCTCATGATGATGCGCGCTTTGGGTTCCCGATTGGTCAGGGTAGCGAGCCGTTGTTGCGCTTCAGCAAGAACAATGGGGGCATCCTTGGCGCCACGGCGCCCGAGTATCCGGGCCGCGCAGAATTTAATAACCAGAATGTCGTCGAGGTCGCAGCGGCTGTTGCCGGAAGTCAGCGGGGTTAATTTCCGGTAGCCATCGAAACGCAGGCCATTAACAAGATCGGTCGCGGGAATGGGCCAGATTTCAAACTGGTTCTCGTCATAAACCTGCCAGCGGATAGGCGGGTCTGTTCTCTGATCTGCATCGCTATCGAATGCGGAATACTGCTCCGGGCCGATACCGTATTTCAGTTCCAGCCATGCCTGCCCCCACTTCACCCACAGTTTATAGCCACGCTCGACATCCAATTGCGCCGGATAATCGTAATAGCGGCTGCCTGCCTGAATGTTCTTCCCGGCATCTTCTTTCCTGATGCGAACGAACGGCCAATCGTGTTCGCTGTAGAGCGATTCGTAATAATTCTTGACCAACCGAATGACGTAGTTGCGATTGTCCACCCCGCGCGTGGCATTGGTCGAATGCCGGCACTCATCGAGAATTGCGTCCACGATTTCATCGCGGGTAGCGTTTCGCATCGCGGCTTACTCAGGAAATGGCCGTGCGTTCGGATTGCTTGGTGAACGATGGAATCTCGACGTTTTTGGTTGGCAGATGCAGCGTTTCACGTGGAACAGGTTCGTCTGAAACGTGTTCCTCATCCAGGCCCTCATCGAGTCCGGCCATACGGTCCAAATCGGAACTCAGGTCGAGGAGCTTCACGTTGAACAGCGACTCGATCATCTTCACGTACTTCGGATACGTCTCGGCCAGCGTGGCATAAATCTGGCTGTCCGGCAGACTGGACACGCCCGTTTCTTTCAGGTCGAGTACCGCGTCTTTTCCATGGATGGCGCGCAGCAGTACAATTTCCGCGCGAGGCACATTGACCTTGGTGACTTCGTGATGCGGGTTGATGGTGCCGATGTTCATTCCAAGCGCCACGCGGCATGAGTAGGTTTTCATTTTGAATCTCCTTCTATTTTGAAACGATTGCCCTATGTCTTTTTTCTCACCACATTCGGGACAAAGCATAAATCCTCCAGGCTTGTGACCCGGAGGGCATTATGTTGTTTACACACCTTTGTCAACGATCAGAGAAACATCTCTAAGTCATTGATTACAATATCGAACTAACTAAGTGGCAATTGAGTTGGTCCGCAGTAATTGCTCCGGTGTCCGTAAGAGCCTGGTACAAAACGTATTTCTCGGGCGGGCGTTCCGGCGTAAATCCGTGCTCCCACTCGTTTTCCATCGGGCGCAACATGATGTGATCCAGATCGAGCCAGTAGCCGTATTTCGCGCGGCTAATGTCGTCAAGGGTCGGTTCGTATTCCACCATGATGCCCTTGAATTGCACGTCGGCCATGCCGAAATCTACCGCCCCGGTCTTGTTCCAGCCTTCGAGCGTGTAATTGCCCTTGCTGCGCAGTTCCTTTTCCAGCGCCTCAAGATACGTCGAACCGGCAAAGAATTTGCGTGGGTTTCCGCCGTAGCGGCGTAGCTGGCGGTAGTTGGTTTGCAGGCTGTTGACCAGATTCTGATTGGACGCCGTGCTCGAATCGACCAATAGGGCGGCGATGTTTCTCCACCACGTATTGGCCACCCGGTCGATGCCGAAGGTCGAACCCACGGCGGTCGGGTCGTCGAGCAGGAAGGAGAGCAGGCCCGGAATTTCCTTCGCGTCCTGCGTGCCGTCTCGCCAGAACATCAGTTGCAGCGCCCGGTCGCGCGATTCGCGCAAATCCTCAACCTTGTCTTTCCACAGATTGACCAGCACCGAAACGTCATCGCGCGTGACCTTTGTCCTGCCCGCCCCGCTCTCATCGGTTACGGAAATGCCGTCGCGCTTGAGTTCGTCATGCGTACACGTAATACCCGTGTGCAACTGATAGTACGCCACGCTTGCGCGCTTCACGTTCGCCGGGTTCTGGTAGGCAACCTCATCGTCGCCGTTAAAACCCTGCGTGACGGCGGAATAGCTGCCCTTGACCGCCCATGTCAGCAAATCCTTGCCGGCCGGGAAGGACTTTTTCCTGCCGACAAGCGACTTGAGCAGTCCCTTGGTTTGAATGCTTTGCAACGTGGGCTGGCCCTTCATGTTGAAGTCCAGCACCGAGTTGGTGATGTTTGCTACTTCGCTTGCTGTGAATTGGCTTAACGGCATCGCAGTCTCCTATCGGCGCCCCATGTTCTCCAAGCCGATCATGGCGGCATCGAGTTCATTTTTTGGCGCACCTTGCGTTTGAACAGACGTGCCACTGTTCATAGGCCGGATTGACTGCCTGGCGGGAAGCAGTTGCCCGATCTGGGCTTCCACGTCCTTGCGTGCTTTGTTGAACAGGCTCACCGCTTCATCAACGGTCTTGGGCGGTGACTTGTACAACGCAAGCTCAATCCTTTCCTGAACCAGCGGCTGCTTTTTCGCATAGTCAGGGTCGGAGCTTTTCCACTGCGCTTCCCAGGCATTCGCCGAAGCCTGCAAAGACGAAATCAGTTCGGTCGTTTGACGTTCGGCTGCCTGCCTGTCGGCTTCCTGCCGTTCCTGCGCGGATTGGGCGGTCATGCGTTCGACGCGGCCCCCGGCCAATGCGGCCTCGCCACGTTTGCGGGCAAGTTCGCGGGCGGTTTCCTCGTCAATCGTGCCAGCCTCGACCTTTTGTTGCAGATCCGCCGGCAGCCTTTCGCCAACCATCGTCTCGATCTCGCTCCAGTGCGGCGCAAATGCCTTGTGGAACGCAATCGGGTCGTTTTTCATCAAGCGGCCCAGATGCAGGAGATTGGTAAAATCATCCTGCGTGAATCCCGCCTGCTTCGCGTAGTTCGTCAACGCATCGAAATGCTTCGCCTTCGGTTCCAGTTCCGTCACGCGGGTTCGCATCGGCTCGATTTCAGCCTTCAATTGCCTGCGTTCCTTGTCGCGCGCCAGAAGCTGTTTGAACCTAGGGTGGCTTGAAAATGGCAGTTTCGCGTCCTCGCCGTCAACTGGCTGCTCCGCATCCTCTGCGGCGCCTTCCGGCTTGGACGTATCCTTGTCCTGTCCTGCGGTTTCCTCGGCTGGCGATGCTTCGGCCCGATCCCCCAAGGCCGCCATTACGGCGTCGAGTTGGGATGGTTGTTTCCCGCCTTCTACGGCTGACGATGCCGCTGCTACGTCTGTTTTGTCAGGGGATGAATCTGACGATTGCGCATCCGGTATTGCGCCCGCAAGCAGATCACCATGCTCACCGGCTCCTTCTGTTGCTTCTGCCACGGTTTCGATCTCCGGTACGAAAAAATGTACTTGGGGTGATGTGCTGTCAGAGAAGAATAGCGACAAGGCCAGCGTCTTTGACTCCGGTTCAGGGTTTCCCCTGTCCCAGTAACAGCACATCCCGAAGGACACTATTACCAGCGCATGCTTCTGATTATCAGGTACCAGTTAAGCGGGTGAATCTCTCGTAGCCTTGCGGCCGTCGTTGACGCTTTCCTGTTTGTCCGCTAATCGATGCCGAAGTCGCGGTCCCCGCCTTGTCAGTAAGGGATCAATGCTCGATGGACTACTTTCCTTCCCCGCAGCCGCAATCCAAGGCTCTCGCTTTCGGTGGGGAGCACCGTAGTTAGTAATTACCCTATAACACTATAACCGATTTCCAGCAAAGTCAAACAGATGCGGGTGCGACTCCGGGGTTGGCCTAGCCACTGGAGGAGCAACCGACTGCGCCCCGGCGTCCTCTTGCGAAGGCGCCGGCCTGGCCGGTTGCGCAGCGGTTGCGGGTTTCTCGCCCTTGGCAAAAAGCCGTTCGGTATCTTCGATGGCTTGCTGATTGTCCTTATCCAAGGCGTTGACTTCGGCCTCGGTCGGTTCGTGCGGTTTCGTGTCTTTTGCCATGTTGGCTCCTATTGAAGCGGCCCACCTGGGGCCATGACGCCGGGCGCCATTCCGGGTGCCGGGAATAATGGTTGCGCTGCCTGCGCGCCGGGTTGGGCTGGCGCATTGTCCGCGCCCTGCGGTCCCTGGGCGTTGGGGTCACTCCCGGAAGCCCCCGGTGGCTGGACCGCCTTCGCCATCGCATTCATGGCCTGAATGGAAGGCAGTCCTTCGGTAATCCACTCGTCCAGATCAATGCCCGTATCAAGGCGTTCCAGCATGTATCCGGCGATCTTCTTCGGCTGGATGCCGGGAACCTGCAAGAGCGTTTGCGCCACGCGCTCGAAATTGGCGAGTTCCTGCGCCACGTTGGGAGCGCCCGAAGAGCCCGCCTTGATCTCCAGAAAGACCTCCTCGGCAATTTCCGTTCTGCTCAGTTCCGGCCACACCGCCCCGGCCCCGGCGATCTTCACGACCTGATCCTGGCTCATCTGATCGAGCATGATCTGTCCGGAAGCCCTTGCCAGCGCGGTCAGGAAATCATCCAGATCGTCCACGTTGCTGTTGGTGCTGCCCAGTTGAGTCTGTGCGGCAATCGTGCTCTCGGTGGCCGTTACGCTTCCCTGCGTGCCGCCGAAGTTCGATTCCTGACTCTTGGTGACGCGCTGCATGTTGATGAAATGCCTTTGCGTGTCGTACATCATCGGATCAATCGACGCGGTCGGAATGCCGGTAATAATCTTGCCGACATCCGTGCCGGCGGGTACTTTGATGTCGATGATTTCGTGCGCCACGCGATCAGCAAACTGTTTTCTGTCCCGTTCGTCCATCTGAATCCCGCCAGAGAGATAACCCGGACGGCTGGCGATGCGATGTTCCCGCAGCCCTTCCTCGGCGCGGTTTATTTCCTTCTGCATGGGCCGGATCAACCGGACATCGGACGGCGGGTAGCAAGTATCTTCGGATTCGAGATTGTTGAACGTCAGCGTGAAATAGGGATGCCCCTGCTCGAAGTACACGGTAGAAGCCTTGGGTTCTTCCAGAAAATCGCAGTAACCATCGACGATATGAAAAATCAATCCTGTCTTCAGATCATAGATTTCAAACCAGCGGCATTTTTCTTCGTCCTTATCCTCACCCTTCTCGTTGGATTTGTACTGCGAATACTCGGCTCCGATGTCGCAGTTGAACCGCTCCTTGATTTCATCTTTGCTGACATTGTGTTCCTCTGCAATCCACGGCGCACCAACGAACCAGCGCAGGTGTTTGCAACCGGGGCCTGGGATAACTGCTTTTGGGCCGGGAAAATCGAACACCAGTCCCTCGCGTGATATGACTTCCGCCTTTGTCTGCATGGCGGCAATGGCCTGCTTCAATTCTTCCGCCTTTGCATTCGCATCGTTGAATTCCTGATCCGCCATGTCGGCAGAGAGCATTTCCAGGTGCGCCAACTGATCGCTGAAGTCCGCAATCTTCGCCTCGATTTCGTTATTGCGAGTCATGACGCGCTGAAACCCCAGTTTTACAAAGCCTGCCCCGCACGTCTCTACCCGCCTGACCAACTGCTTTGCGCTGGTCTTGAACGGCGGCTGGCCTTCGCGCAGAAAATAGTTGAACAGTATCTCCAGCGTTCTGCCAACGCCCTCGATCATCTTGCGCTGTTGCAGGACTTGGGATACTTCCGCCATGAAAACCAGATCAGCGGAATCTGGCTGCTTCCCGATGGATACAGCCTGCGCCATACGCATATCCACGGGCTGTACGCTTTCGAGCTTTCCATCCCACGCCTGGCTGTCCATTCTCGGAACACGCTTGGCAACCGCCTTGGGATTCTTCGCGTACAGCGTCGCCACGCGGTCATTGACATGACTGATGCACAGATTGACCACGTACTCATCGGCTTCTTCCGCGGTCTTGCCGTTGATCTGGCGGCCTTCGGTAAACTGCATATCCTCGGTAATGCGCTTGAATTCGTGTTCATTGAGCCAGTCCCTGCGCCGCTTGACCTTTTCTGACCACTCCTTGACCAGCGCACTGCGGGCCGGCTCCACATCGGGACGCATGCGCTTTATGACGGATTCCATCTCGCCGCTTGGCCCCATCATCGTTGTTTCTTCATAGGCCATCTAAAAACTCCCGCGCGCCGCTTTGCGCTTCGCCACTGATTTCTGGTTCTGATACTGCGCATACGCCCATTTCATGCTGCCGGCAATCTGTATGACATTGCTCTTTATCTCGCCGGGATTGTCTCCCCGGACTTGAAGCTGCAAGCCCTGTCCAATTCTGGCCAACGCATCGCAGAAGTCATCTTCCCGGTCGGCTCCGGAGCCGGTGAACTTGAGCATCTGTTCTTCGGCCCGCTGCCACCATTCTGCGAATACCGGAACCCTGACTTTGCCCTGGTTCAACCGCCCGCGAAACGACAGCGATGCCTGACCCTTGTTGACATTGGCGAAAGTCTCGACGCTGAAGTAACACCCCGTCTCCGTCATGCGCTTGTCCAGAAAGGGCCGGATGGCCCTGTCGATTTGGCCCTTTTCCCCGAAAAACGTCATCCACTTGTTTTTTCCGAGATTGATTATCTCGTCCACCGTCGCATCCGCCTTTTTCTTGCTCCAGTGGCACACCGGAAGCAACCACAGCACGTCATGCTCATCGAGCATCCAATCGAGCAGAACGGAATCGTCCGCGGTAATCGAATCGCTCACCGCGAGGTCGCCACTACCGTAGCAGCGCGGATTTTTCGGCAGCGCGTCCATGCTCCGGTAATAGGACTGCCTGATTTGCTGAACCTTGTAGTAGTCGCCCTCGGGCGGGGTTGGCCTGCCCATCTCCAGTGCGCCAAAACCCCTCGGGTCCGCATCGCGTTTCATCTCCAGCAGCCAGAGCGGGAATTTTTCCTCCCAGATTGACCCGCCGACCGGGACATTCAATGCCTTGGCGAGTTGTTCATCTTCGACGATGGACGGAATGTTGATGTACATCGTCATCTTCGCCATTTTTTCCGGATAATGCGGATTGGTCTTGTCGGTAAGACGGCCTATTAGGTCATCTTCGTGCCATCTGGTTTGAATAATCGTCACGATCGAGCCGCCATGCGTGCGGGAGTCGGCCACCTTCAGGAACCAGTTCCAGACCATGTTTCGTATGGTCAGGGACTCGGCTTCCTCGGCATTTTTGATCGGATCGTCGATAACGAAGCAATCTGCTGATTTTCCAGTGCCGGAACCGCCGCGCCCAACGAAATTCATCTTGCCGCCTGCTTCCGTGGCGCAATGATCCTTTGCTTTCGTGCCCTTTCGCAGCCGCACCATCGGAAAGACCTGATGATACTCTGGCTTTTCCATGATGGTTCGCACGTCATCGCCAAATTCGCGGGCAAAATCGTCGTTATACGACCCCAGCATCAAATTGCGTTTCGGATCGCGCCCCATGTACCACGCCGGAAAATTGCGCGAACATATCTGGGATTTTCCTTTCTGCGGCCCCAGCGAAACGCATAAAAACCGGATGCCTTGTGCGAGGAGCGTGCCATTTTCGGCTTTTTCCAACGCTTCGGCGAGAACCTTGTGATGCGGCTGGTCGCTGTAGAGCGATTTCGTCACGTCATCCGGAAAATTCGGGTCTGGTTCCATGAAACGCGAGAATCCGATCAGGGAATTGGCCGCTTTTTTCGCCGCGAGCAGCCGTTGCCCGACCTTGATCTTGTGCTCAAGTTCAGCGCGGGTGAGTTTTGAGAGATC
This sequence comes from Actinomycetes bacterium, assembly GCA_031364455.1. Classification (GTDB taxonomy): domain Bacteria; phylum Actinomycetota; class Actinomycetes; order JAHEKZ01; family JAHEKZ01; genus JAHEKZ01. The sequence continues at coordinate 24,493 of JANLWJ010000091.1, forward strand.
AGTCATCAGGGTTTTTCAGGCGTCATTTCAGCGTCGCCGCATAGTCTTTGACCTCCTGCGGGGCCAGCGGGTCGAGCGCTTCTTTTTCCATCAAGGCGTCAATGGCGAGCCCGAGTTTGTCCACCACCGACACCGGAACAAAGTCAGCCGGATATGGGGTGTTTTTCGTGAGCCATACCCGATAAACCTGCCAGTCCAGGTTAGCCGGATCGTTGGGGATGAAGGCCCCGTCCGCCGTGCGGATTACCGCTGTCCCGTCCGTCAGTTTGTAGATCACGTCAGCCTCGCGTTGGCAGTGACGTGTACCGACATTAAATTGGACAGCGCATCTCCTGCGACCTGTGTGTTCACCAGATTTGCAGAACTCATGCCAACGGTGGTAGATACCAACGGCCCGCTATCTGCCACAAGATTTTGATTGCGCCAACTGGCGTTTGCCGCTGCCGGGTTATAGCCGATTATCGTTGGGACTGCGCGCATCGGCACGGCAAACCGAAGGTCCTGCCGGATAGTGATAATGCCAGCGACCGTTACTCCATACACGAAGGCGCCTGTGTTCACGCCTGCATTTTGCGCAACCGCTACCCCGGCATTGAACGTCTTGAAGTAATACCGCTGGCATTTCGCCAATTCTCTCTGAATGTCTGTCGGCCTGAACGGCAACGCGATGCTGCCTGGTATCAAGTGAACGCGCTTCAGATAGGCGATATTGGCCACGTTCGACATGAAGTTTGCCTGGGCGGAAGTCGTAAGCATGTTGTCCGCGCCCCACGAACCCGCTGCTTTCTGAAAGTTCGTCCCGGCAGCGAGACAGATGCGAAGCCGCAACCCGGCCCCGGTGTCGTAGAGCCACGTCCCGGTGGTATCAAGCGTGAGCGTCAGGGAATAGGCCGCCTCGTTGGCATCGGCGACCGTGAAAATCCCCGTGTAGCTTCGGTTCAACGCGCTGTTCGCGATCGAGATGCCGTAGGCGCCGGTAACGTTGGACTTGAACTTGAACGAAATCGTGATCTGCGCCGCGGAGGCTGTGCCTGCCATCAGGGCGGCCGCATCCTGTCCCTCGATCGCCGTGTGGATGTAGTAGGCATCCGCCGCGGCAATGGCCCCATCGATCGTCGTACAAGTAATCTCCAGGCACTTGAGCGCCGCGTTATTCGGGTCGGCTAACTGCCGGACCTTGAACACGCCGGGCGCGACCGGGGCGGACCCGCTCCACCCATCCACGGTCTGCACGTCCGCGCCACCGCCGGTCACCGTGTACAACGCCCCTTCGTTGATCTGGTCAATCAGCCAATTGCCGTTGAGCAGCATGTTTTCGCGTGTGTAGTCGGTCCAGATCAACCCATCTGCTTGCGCCGCCTGAACAGCGAGAACCTGACCCTCTGTTCCGACTGCCTTGCGCGCCGCCGTATCTGCCGCCGTGGCGACGACAAGATCGCCTTTCACATCAAATATCGGATCAAATATAAGTGCGCGCGCAGCCGTAACAGATGCCGCAACGAATACCGCATCCCCGACCGTGCTGGACCCCAACGTAGCGCGCGCAGCAGCAGCACTCGCATCATCCAGGAGCGTCTTTGCAAAAGCCGACACGCCCAGCGTCGTCAGCCATGCGCTTGCCGTCGTATCATCGAGCAGCGTCAGGCTAAAAGCACTTGTCAGCGCATCAACCTTGCTCAACGCCGTCCACTTGCCCGCCGCCAGATCGGTCGCAAACGTCCCGGAGACGTGCGTGGCAAGGGCTACATACCCGATACCGGAATTAGTGACAAAATCCAGCGGCGAATAAACCGTCGCCGTTACCCATACCCCGCGCAGCGTCCAACGTCCCAACAGCGCCACGGTTTCAGCCGAAAGAGCGTCCGGATGAACTATCCCGTTTCGAAGCGCCGCGTCGTCTCTCTGGATCAACGAAAGATTAACCAGCGTCTCGTCGAGCGTGAGTTGAATGTCGGCAAAATCGGCATCCAGCGCATTGCCCAAGTTACCCGGGCTGATGTCCACAGAGTAGTCCGCCGTAGGATCGTAAGGGGTAGGTTGGCTCAAGGCTGACTCCAGAAAAGAAATCTCAACTGTTGTAACACCTTGGCGTACTTACGGCAAGTGCGCAATCGCACGCCTCGCCCCATACTTGGACTTCGTGTTCAATATCACCCGGCAGGCAGTACACACCCCATGCACCGTCTCCCTGTTCGCCACATGACCACGCTTGCACGGCTTCCCGGTGAAGTACACCTTCGAGCCAACGTGAATTGCCTCAGAACGGCTTACGGGAAGCATAAGATAAGAAAACGATGGGGAAGGGAGAATTTAGGAGAGGGGGCAGGCTTGACGTTCTCACGAATCGTGGCGATACCCCTGCCGGGGTCCGGGCCGCCTGGCATCCACATTCCATAGCGCGGTATGACTTACTCGCATTTAACATAATAAAGGTTATGCGCACATTGCACTGCAAATCGTAGTTGGATCATGTAGTTACGAATGCGTCTGGTTTGGCATACCGCAAATATCACGATCGGAATACCGTAGCAGCGCACCATTACCCACAATCATCCATGTTTCGGCTCCTCGATCACCTCAACATCCTCCGCTGTCCGAGATGCCAGCTCGCGGCCTAGACTCTGCAGTGACGCCTCAAGGTCCGATACGCCCATTGAGTGTAAGTCTTTGATTTCGGGGCTTTCTTGAGTAAACTGGATGGCCAAGCCGATCTTACTTATTGCTGCCTGGACTCGAACGGAATGTGGCGCCGACTCATGCAATCCGTCTACAACATCCGCCAGATACGCTGCAGCCCTTGGACTCGACTCAATTAGACTCTGTCTAAGCTCCGCCATAACCCGTTGCTCGGCTGATTGGAATTTGGCAATTAGCATCGGTTTAAGCTCTGGACTAAGCGTTATTGCCTTGGAAGCCATGGCGCGCGCCTCAGACGAGGCTAGGGGCGCTTTGCGGGCAATATCCGATGCATGCCCAGTTGCGATGTATTGATCGCCCTTAACGCGCTGTAACCCCTCTGCCGTTCGTTTCGCGTTTGCCTTGCTCGTTCTGATTAAACCAGGTTTGCGACCGCGCTTACGAATTGGCTTTCCGCTCGAATACGAGATCGGCGGTTTTCTGATCTTATCCATCGCCGTAGAATACCGCTAGGTTTACCAAACTTCAAACCCATAGAGATAATTCCCCTTCCAAACCGCTACTCGAGCTGCAGGAACGTGGTGAAGCGCCGACGATTAAACTTCAAGTGCAACCCGTTCGGCAGGGAAAGCAGTTGGTCGACATCAGGGGCTAATGCTTGCATACCAACATTCCGATTGGTTCGGAAAGTAGGCTGACAGGAAGGCATGGTTCAGACAGGCTTGCGTACTAGACGCTCGGGGTATGGGTCAAAGGCTCTGTCTGTTTTATGACTCTGCTTCTGTATCTGCTTCTGCATTGTGTCTACCTCGTTCCACTATTTCTACATTGTCAGTTACAATCCTGATTGCCTGCTTTTCCTTTGCTCGCCGGTTTGCCATGTATTTACGCTTGGCTTCCCTGATTGACTCCTCGTCCCTGATCGCTCTGTACTTCTCGTGATTGATGAGCCGCCAGCCGCCATCTATCTCTGCAATGCGCCGGCCCTCATTGGTTTTTGTCCTGCTGTCCCTGTCTGGAGCTAGAAATGTATCCAGAGCCGTTCTACAGTCTTCAACTGGTACCCTTGCACGACTCGCTAACCCAGGCACGCTTGCCCAAACCCTTCCATGCCTGTCTGCCATCGCCAGCATGGTGATCCAGACTAGCCTTGTTCGCTCCGGTTCGCACCATATCGTTGACTCAGTGATCGAGCTGAACAGCTTGGTAAACGTCATTGACATGGCACACTCCGTGTAGATAGGATATATCTACTGTACCGGAACGGATGGAAAGCGCAAGGGGTGCCGTAATTGTGTGGCAACTACTGACAATTTACGGCATGGTCAGAAAACTAAGTGCTTGATTATACTGACTGGCATACATGGCATACGGAATGCATAGTATGGGGTGCAGTCCAACAAACCTGAAGGGGCGAACAGATGAACATAACGATGCAGCAATGGACCGAAGCAACAACGGCGCAACGGCAAGCATGGCTTGATGCTGGCGCAACGATAAGCCCTCGCGCTACTTGCTCGCCGCAGGTTGCAGACTGGATCGATCCGAGCGGCGCACTGCGCGATGCTGGCCTGTTAGAAGTGGCCTAACCCAGCCTTATGCCCTTACCCGAGGGCATAGGGACGCGCTAGGCGTCAATTAAACTCTCTCGAAGGGGAAACGAATATGAGCTACGACGAAATGTGCAACGAGATACTCGCCGACGATTCCGCCAGCGAATGGCTCAAGCGTGCTGTGCTCGCATTGAGCAAGCGTGATCCGGTTGATTCCGAGCGTGATGC
>JANLWJ010000114.1:0-5476 GCA_031364455.1 Actinomycetes bacterium
CGCTGAAGTACGCGACCGCGAAGGTCGTCAAGGTCACCCGCGGCGGTGGCGGCGGCTTCGGTGGTGGCGGCGGGGCCCCAGCAGCACCAGCAGCAGCATCGGCTCCTGCCCAGGATCCCTGGGCGTCGGCGCCGGCCGCTGACGACGAACCGCCGTTCTGACCGACCGGCTCAGTCCCATAACCCTATTCACCCCATCCCCGCTGATGCGGGGCCCTGAACTCACAGGAGCACCACGATGGCCAAGCCTCCGCTTCGCAAGCCCAAGAAGAAGGTCTGCCAGTTCTGCAAGAAGAACCCGCAGACCATCGACTACAAAGACGCCACTCTGCTGCGCAAGTTCGTCTCCGACCGCGGCAAGATCCGCGCTCGCCGCGTCACCGGCAACTGCACGCAGCACCAGCGCGACATTGCCATGGCAATCAAGAACAGCCGCGAGATGGCGCTGATGCCGTACTCGTCGACGGCCCGCTGAGAACGCTGAGAAAGGGTCACGAGATGAAGCTCATCCTTACGCAAGACGTCAACGGCCTCGGTGCGCCCGGCGATATCGTCGAGGTCAAGGACGGCTACGGCCGCAACTTCCTGCTCCCACGCGGCATGGCACTGCCATGGTCACGCGGTGGCGAGAAGCAGATCAGCACGATCAAGCGCTCACAGGACGCTCGCGCCATTCGCGATCTCGGGCACGCCAACGAGGTCAAGACACAACTCGCAGCGCTCTCGGTCAAGCTCGAGGTCAGGGCCGGCGACGCCGGCCGTCTCTTCGGCGCTGTCACGGTTTCAGACATCGTCGACGCCGTTGTGGCTGCCGGTGGACCGGCACTCGACAAGCGCTCGGTTCAGCTCAGCTCGCCCATCAAGACGGTCGGAGCTCACTCGGTTACCGTGGCGCTCCACCCTGAGGTGGACGCCGAGGTCGAGGTCGACATCGTCCCCGCGTCAGCCTGACGCCCGTTCTTCAACAGCGTGGTAGTTCGCCGGGGCTATGACCCCAGCGAACTACCACGTTGTTGTCTCTAGGATCGAGTTGTGACGCCCGAACGGCTTGAACGCCGCAGCCTGTCGGTGATGACGCGCCTTGCGCTGCTGGGTGGGCGCACCGCATCAGGGCTGTCACGTCGGCTGGGCAGGGGCCGCGGAGCCCAGGTGGGCGGCAAGTTGGCCTACCGCCTCTGGCCGCGAACGCTCGAGGACCTTGCCAAGGGGCGCACCACGCTGCTGGTGTCGGCGACGAACGGCAAGAGCACAACGGCGACGCTGACCGCAGCGGCGATCAACAGCCTCGGGCCCACCGCCTTCAACGCGACCGGCGCCAACATGGAAGAGGGTCTCGTCGTCGCTCTGGACGCCGACCGATCAGCTCCGTATGCAGTCCTCGAGACCGACGAGGCCTACCTCGACGTCGTCGTACGCGCCACGCGCCCACGGGTCATCACCTTGATGAACCTCAGTCGCGACTTCCTCGAGCGGGGCGTTCGGGCCAAGCGCCTCGCCGCCCTGTGGCGCGAGACGCTGGCTACCGTTGACTGGCCGTGCACGGTGGTCGCCGACGCCGACGACGCTCTTGTTGCATGGGCGGTGCGGGGCTATCGGGACGTCGTATGGGTCGGCGGCGAGGACGCCTTCGTCGACGACGCCATGATCTGTCGTGACTGCTTCGTCCGCCTCGACCGCAGCGAGCCGCCGCACTGGCGGTGCGCCAGCTGTGGCGTCGGGCGGATCAACCCCCATTGGCGGTGGGATGGGGACGCAGCCCTCGGGCCCCAGGGGCGGGTCGAGATCGCGTCGGCACTCCCAGGGCACGCCGCCTCGGTGAATGCCCTCTTCGCCATTGCATCCGCTGTTGCAATTGGTGTTCGGGCCGAGCGGGCAGCTGCAGAGATCGCCAGCGTTGAGAACGTCGACGGTCGATACGCACCCCACCGCTACGGCGAGCACGAGATCCGCGTCTTGCTGGCGAAGAACCCAGCGAGCTGGGCCGAGTCGATCCAGACCTTGGTATCGGCCAAGCGAGCAGACCCGGAGCGCTCGATTGTTCTGATGATGGACTCCCGCGGTCACGGTGGGGGCCAGGACACAGCGATGCTGTGGGACGCCCCGTTCGAGCGGATGGCCGGCATCCCGGTGACCACGACTGGCTCACGCGGTGACGAGCTGGCGCTTCGGCTGGCCGTTGCCAGCGTCGACGTGACGCGTGAGGCGTCCGGTGCGCTGATGAACGCCATCGAAGCGCAGCCGTCTGGGCCTGTCGATGTCGTTGCCAACTGGCCGGCGTTCAACGCCTTGCTTGCCGTGATTGGTCGTGGCTCATGAAGGAACGCCTGGTGGTCATCGACCTGTATCCATCGCTGCTGCAGCCAGAGGGTGATCGCGGCAACCCGCTTGTGCTGGCGCATCGCGCGCGGCAGTACGGGGTCGATGCGGAGGTTGTCGTCGTCCATCCCGGCGACGACGTTCCGAACGCAGACATCGTGTGCATCGGTGGCAGCGAGGACGTCGACCTTCCAATCGCGGCGCAACGATTGCGCTCCTCCGGTGATCTCAGCCGCCTGGCCGATGCTGGCGCCGTCATCTTCGGCGTCGGCGCGGGGTACGTGCTGCTCGCTCGCACGTTCACCGACTCAACCGGTCGTACCCACGAAGGCACCGGGCTTCTCGACGTCGCGATGCGTGATGCCGGGGAGTTCCTGGCCGGCCCGGTGCTCACTGAGGCGAGGTCCGACCTCGGGCTGGGGCCGATCACCGGCTACGAGTACCACGGCCGAGTAGGTGTGCTCGGCGCCGAGGCGGCGCCATGGCTGACCCTGGAGGTCGGCCGTGGAGACTCCGGCGCGGCGGGTTCCAGCCAGGGGTCGGTTGTCGGCGCCTGGATACACGGCCCTGTGCTGCCTCGGAACCCAGATCTCGCGGATCTGTTGTTGCGCTGGGCCGAGGTCGCCGTTGGTCCAGGGGGCTGCCCGGAGGACCAGATCGCCGCCGTTGTCCGCGAGCAGCGGATGGCCGAGGCGCGCCGGTGAGGGCCCTTTGGTTGACCAGCATGTGAGAACAGCAGTACCGACTTGGTGTCCACAGGCAGTGGACACCGATCGTGCAGGTCAGCGCCCCATGGGCGTCGTTTGAGAAAACAATCCCCAGGCGCGTCCCCAGGTCCTTCCCCTGTCAAGGTGAGGCTTTCCCCAAGAATGGGTCAACTATCCCCAGGTTCGTCCACAGGCAAGTTTGGGGCTGTCGGACCGGCCAGGTAGAACCATCAGTGGACGGGCGGCACGCCCTGCTCCGCCGATGATCACGTGGACGAAGGAGGGCGCCGGTGACGGTCGCCGAGCTGCCAGGACGCGGCGGTGCTGACTTTGCCGCCTTCGACCGCACCCCACCCCAGGATCTCGAGGCTGAGCAGAGTGTCCTCGGCGGCATGCTCCTGTCCAAGGACGCCATCGCCGATGTCGTTGAAGCCCTCCGGGGCGACGACTTCTACAAGCCGGCGCACCAGACGATCTACGAGGCCGTACTCGACCTCTACGGTCGCGGTGAACCAGCCGATGCGATCACCCTCTCCGCCGAGCTCACCAAGCGCGGAGAGCTCGGGCGCGTTGGTGGCGCTCCCTACCTCCACACCCTCATCTCCTCGGTGCCGACGGCCGCGAACGCCGGGTACTACGCCCGGATCGTCTCCGAGCGCGCCATCCTCCGCCGCCTCGTGGAGGCAGGTACCCGGATCACCCAGATGGGGTACGCCGACACCGGTGAGGTCGACGAGGTCGTCGACCGGGCGCAGGCTGAGATCTACTCCGTCACCGAGCGACGTGCGAGCGAGGACTACGCGCCGCTGGCCGAGATCATGGAGGGCACCCTCGACGAGATCGAGGCCATCGGCTCACGTGGCGGCACGATGGTCGGCGTCCCCACCGGCTTCACCGACCTCGATGCACTCACCAACGGCCTGCACCCGGGGCAGCTCATTGTCGTCGCGGCTCGTCCAGGTCTGGGCAAGTCCACTCTGGCGCTCGACTTCGCCCGCTCGGCGTCGATCAAGAGTGGGCTCACTAGCGTGATCTTCTCGCTTGAGATGACGCGCAACGAGATCACCATGCGTTTGTTGTCGGCGGAGGCGCGGGTCGGGCTGCACCACATGCGCACCGGCAGCCTCGGTGACGATGACTGGACCAAGCTCGCTCGCAAGATGTCGGAGGTGGCCAGCGCGCCGCTCTTCATCGACGACAGCCCGAACATGACGATGATGGAGATCCGGGCCAAGTGTCGACGCCTTAAGCAACGCCACGATCTCAAGCTCGTCGTCGTCGACTACCTCCAGCTGATGAGCAGCGGCAAGCGGGTCGAGAGCCGTCAGCAAGAGGTTGCAGAGTTCTCCCGCGCGCTGAAGCTGCTGGCCAAAGAGCTCGAACTACCCGTGGTGGCGCTCAGCCAGCTCAACCGTGGCCCTGAGCAACGCACCGACAAGAAGCCGATGCTCTCCGACCTTCGCGAGTCAGGCTCGATCGAGCAGGACTCCGACATGGTGATCATGCTCCACCTTGATGACGCCTACGAACGCGAGTCACCACGCGCGGGTGAGGCCGACTTCATCGTTGCCAAGCACCGCAACGGCCCGACGGCAACGATCACCGTCGCCTTCCAGGGCCACTACTCACGGTTCGTCGACATGGCCCACGGCTGACGCTCAGCCGTCGAACGGGCTCTGCCGCGGTTTGAGGTCGTTTGCCACGTGCCCTAGGTGCGCCAGCAGCATCTCTGGTGCTCCGCCCTCCAGGCCGGCAAGTGCCCACTCCACCGGCAAGGCCGCTGCGTAGAAGCGCGCCCGCGCGGCCAGTTCGCCCAGCTCGGGGTAGGGGTCGAGCAGCGCAGTGCAGCGACTTTCGCCCCAGGAACTAAAGAGGCAGGCCAGGTCGAGCGCGGGATCACCAACCCCAGCCACGCCGAAGTCGATCAGGCCGCTCAGCTGGCCGGTCTGTGGGTCGTGCAACACGTGATAGCTGGCGAGGTCGGCGTGAACGATGCTGGGCTGGTAGTCCAACGTGATCGCCTCGGTGACTACTGGAGCGAAGAGCTCGTCCAGCCAGTCACGCTGGTGGCGCCAGAGGTAGGGGACGATGACGTGTTTCGCGCGGTCGTAAAGGCGTTGCCATTCGTTGACCGACTTCGTCACGCTTCCCGGTAGGGATTCATCGATAGGCGCGGTGTGCAGGCTGCGCAGCAGCGTTCCAAGTTCGGTAACAACTCGGTCTGCGGCCTCCTGCGGCATTCGCTCCAGGGCCCCGCGAGTTGTCGGGCGTCCAGGTAGTAGGCGGTGGAGGGAGAATCCGTCGAGCAGCTGCAGGTTCGGTGTCGGACCGTCGACGAACTGGCGCGCGTACTCCAGAACCGTGACCTCACGTCGCAGGGACCGCGCGGCCTTTGTGTCGCGGGGAAAGCGCGCAACCCAGATACCGTCGATGACGATCACCTCGTGTTGCATG
>JANLWJ010000120.1:0-6195 GCA_031364455.1 Actinomycetes bacterium
CGAACTCGCCGTTCTACCCGGTTAACGACGGTTACAAGGACACCACCAACCTGTCGGCCAAGGTGGGCGAGAAGTCCGCTGAGACGAAGGTCGAAATCCGCAAGCAGGGTGGGCCCATCGTTCGCACACTGAAGTTGGGGCGCGTTGACCAGGGCAGAGTGGGGGTCGTTTGGAACGGCAAGAAGAACAATGGCGACATCGTTCCCGCAGGTAAGTACACCTTCCAGTTCATCGGGACCGACGTCAACGGGGTCGTCGGCAAGAGCAACGACAAAGTCGTTCAGGTCTCCGGCAAGAAGCTCGTCAAGAAGAACGTCTCCAAGACCGTGAGCGCTTGGGGGAGCAAGATCAGCAAGTTCGCCGGCTCGTGTTCGTCCGTCGTCAAGGTTGGATCGGGAACCGTCGGGCTCCGGTCGAACTCGAAGGACAACTGCACCGGTGATGCCTCGATTGCTGCGACGCAGCATGCGATCAAGATCGGCAACGCCAAGAGGTACGGGAACTTGAAGATCTCGGTCTATGGGCAAGGGGTGACCAAGGATGCCCCGACAGCCATCATGTTCAACGTCCGGTCCAACGGGGATGTCGGCGGCAAGACAAGAGTCGGGGGGTCAAAGGGCTGGACGGCCGGTGACCGAGTCTCCCTGGAGAAATACGTCAACGGAGCGTACGTCTCCTGGGTGATCCTGACCGGCGGTGGTAATTTCTACGACGCCATCAAGTTCAAGGTGCAGTACACCGTCACCGTCCTGCAATAGCTGCTACATCACGTCCCGAGCGGTGAGCTCGTCGTAGGTCTCGCGACGTACGACGAGCCTCGCCGAGCCGTCTCGCACAAAGACGACCGGCGGGCGCAGGGCGCCGTTGTAGTTGCTCAGGAGCGTGTATGTGTAGGCGCCGGTAACCGGTACGGCGGCGACGTCACCCACCTGCGGGTCGTCGAGCGGGAGATCGGACGCGAAGAGGTCTCCTGACTCACACTGCCGCCCAACGAGCTCGACCAAGTCCCCAGCACCAGGTCGGTCGGCGAGCACGGCGTCGAAGCGGGTGCCGACGTAGGTGGACGCCTCCATGTTGTCGGCGATCCCGCCATCGACGGCGACGAACGTCGGGGAGCCGCGCTTGACCGTGACGACGCGGTAGAGGGTCACCGCCGACTGGGCAACCAGCGAACGTCCCGGCTCGATCCAGAGCTCAGCGGCGTCCGGAAGGTGCGCCGATGCCGCCTCGGTGATGGTGTCGAGGTACTCATAAACGGTGGGGGCTGTGTCGGCGCGGTGGTACCGGACGCCGAGCCCGCCGCCAACGTCGTAGACGTCGAACGTGCCGAGGTCGGCTACCGCTGCCACCGCGTCCGCGAAAGCGTCGACGGTCAAGATCTGCGACCCGATGTGCAGGTGGATCCCGCGGACATCAAACCTGTCGCTGGTCTGCATATGGGCGATCGCTCGGCGTGCCTCGTCCAGCGCCAGCCCGAACTTGGAGCCGTGGTGCCCGGTCGAGATGGCGGCCATCGTGGGGGCGTCGACGCCGGGGATAACCCGCAGCAACACAGAGTGAGGGGAGCTGCCAAGTCGCTCGAGTCGACTGATGTCGTCCCACCCGTCGATCACCACTGTCCCGACACCAGCCTCGACGGCCAGCCCGAGCTCGTGGTCGGTCTTGGCGTTTCCGTGCAGGACGATCTGGCCGGCGGGTACGCCTGCCTTCAACGCGGTGATCAGCTCACCGGCCCCAGCCACGTCGATGTGCAGCCCCTCCTCGGCCATGACGCGGCAGATCGCGGTGCATGGGAACGACTTGGACGCGAACGCGACGCTCGAACCGGGACGCCGCCGCGTCAGGCCATCGGCGAACTGGCGCGCCCGCTGCCGCAGCGCAGTCTCGTCGACGATCTGCACCGGAGTCCCGAACTGGTGGGCGAGCGTCGAAAGGCGAAGACCGGCGATCGTGAGCGCGCCATCGGCATCCATCGCAGTAGATGCCGGGAAGAGGGAAAGCAGGTCAGGCTCGGTGCTCATGACGATGCCCCTAGCGTTGCGTCTGCGGGGGCGCTGCCCCCGATGAGCCACACCACGAGTTCTTCAGCCCGGTTCACCAGCTCGAGGTGTCCACCGGACATCGTGACCACGAGTGCACCGGGCACGTGACGGGCGAGCCATTGCCCGTGAGCCGGCGGGACGAGGGTGTCGTCGGTGCCGTACCAGACCATGGCTGGAACCGAGAGCGTGGAGAGGTCGAACTCCCAGTCCTTGACGAATACCAGGTCGTCGTCGAGCCAACCGTCGATCCCTTGGCGATACGCCTCCTGCATCAGGCGTTGCATCCGGACCGCGTACTCAGGGCGCGCCATGATCTCGCGGTCGCCTTCTGACAGTTCGTACGTCTCAGCGAGCGGGTTCGAAGGATCAACCATCACCCGCTCGAGGTCAGCGGCAGCCAGCCGCTGCAGCTGCGGACGGAGGGTGTCCTCGCCGGCCATCGACCAGGTGAACTCGTCGACGTTGCCCTGGGTCATGCCTGCGAGCCACGCGGCCTGTGACAGTCCGGTGCCACCCAAGGGAGCCACGCCGACGACGCAACCCACCCGAGCTACCCGGTCCGGGAGCAGGCTCGCCACCGCGAGACAGTGCGGCCCGCCACCGGAGCCACCCGTGACCGCAAAGCGCTCGAGGCCCAGCGCGTCAGCGACGGTGGATACGTCGGCCGCCGCGTCGGCCACCGAGCGGCCTGGGCGACGGGTTGACAGTCCGTACCCGGGGCGATCAAAGCCGATAGCGCGGACGCCGAGCCGCTCGTAGAGATCGGGTTTGTCCGGCGGTGGCCCGCCATAGCGAGAGCCAGGAGTGCCGTGGATGCTGATGATCGGAAGGCCGTCGGTCGGGCCGTATTCGGCGACCCCGAGGACGTGGCCATCGGGCGTGGTCACCGTCGTCTGGCGCGCGTTGGGGTCGGGTACGGGCGCACCACCGCTCGCCCATGGCTGTTGGCCCATGTCGGGGAGCGTACCCGCGGGTGGATGGGGTGTGGATACGATCGAAACTCGACGGCAGGCGTCCCCGCCGCCGTACGTGATGCAAAGGAGCACGGCATGGGCCGTCTCGCCCAGACCGAAGGTCTCACCGACGTCCAGCAGGAGATCCTGGCCGCCGTCCGCGAGTTCGTCGACAACGAGATCATCCCCGTCGCCAACACGCTCGAGCATGCCGACGAGTACCCCACCAAGATTGTCGAGCAGATGCAGGAGATGGGGATCTTCGGTTTGATGATCCCCGAGGAGTACGGCGGAATCGGTGAGTCGTTGCTCACCTACGCCCTGGTCGTTGAAGAGATCGCGCGCGGCTGGATGAGCGTCAGCGGCATCATCAACACCCACTTCATCGTTGCCTACATGTTGCTCCAGCACGGTACGGACGAGCAGAAGCTGAGGTACCTCCCGAAGATGGCCACCGGCGAAGTGCGCGGCGCCTTCTCGATGTCGGAGCCAGGGTGTGGGTCGGACGTCGCGGCCATCACCTCGCGAGCCGCTCGTCGCGATGACGGCTCCTTTGTCCTGAACGGCCAGAAGATGTGGCTGACCAACGGAGGCTCGTCCACGCTTGTCGCGGTCTTGATGAAGACCGACGAGGGCGCCGACAGCGTCTACCGCAATATGACGACGTTCCTCATCGAGAAGGAGTCGGGCTTCGGTGAGGTGCGGCCGGGCCTGACGATCCCGGGCAAGATCGAGAAGATGGGCTACAAGGGCGTCGACACCACCGAACTGGTGATGGACGGCCTGGAACTCACGGCCGACGACGTCCTTGGCGGCGAGACCGGCCGCGGTTTCTACCAGATGATGGATGGCGTCGAGGTCGGACGCGTCAACGTCGCGGCCCGTGCGTGTGGCTTGGCGCAGCGCGCCTTCGAGCTGGGCATCGACTATGCCCAGCAGCGCGAGGCGTTCGGCAAGCAGATCGCCCAGCACCAGGCGGTGATGTTCCGCCTCGCCGACATGGCCACCAAGGTCGAGTCTGCGCACCAAATGATGATCATGGCCGCCCGCAAGAAGGACTCAGGCGAGCGCAACGACCTCGAGGCCGGCATGGCCAAGTACCACGCCAGCGAGCTTTGCCGCGACGTCGTCGAGGACTCGTTCCGCATCCACGGCGGGTACGGCTATTCCAAGGAGTACGAGATCGAGCGCCTCTACCGCGAGGCTCCGATGCTGCTCATCGGAGAGGGCACGGCCGACATCCAACGGATGATCATCGGTCGACGCCTTCTCGAGGACTACAAGCGCCGCGGCTAGGGCAGGAGAGCCATGACCGAAGTTGAGCGGGTCGTCGTCCGAGAGTGCGTCTCGTACCAGGAGGCGCAGCGTGCCGTCGACTTCTTGTCCGACCATGAGATCGAGGTGTCCGGTATCCAGATCGTCGGCACCGACCTTCGCATGGTCGAGACGGTTACTGGACGCATGTCGTACGGCCGCGCCGCTGGGGCTGGGATGGTGACTGGAGCCTGGTTCGGCCTGCTCGTCGGCATGTTGTTGGGCCTCTTCGCCAACCCTGACCAGGACCCGAGTTGGACGACGCTGCTGCTGCTCGGCGTCCTCTGGGGGGCTTTGTTCGGAATCGTCTACGGCATGATCGTGCATGCAGCGACGCGCGGGCGCCGTGACTTCAGTTCTCGGAGCAAGATGGAGGCATCGCAGTACGAGGTGACGTGCCCGGTGCCTGTCGCCGGCAAGGCCCGCCAGACGCTGGCCGAGATGCCAACCGCCACCTGATCAGCATCGCTGTCGTACTACACAAGGAGTGACATGCAGTTCGGTCGTTACTACGAGGAGTTCGAGGTCGGCGCGGTCTACAAGCACTGGCCAGGTAAGACGGTCACCGAGTACGACGACCATCTCTTCTGCTTGCTCACCATGAACCACCACCCGCTGCACATGGATGCCAACTACGCAGAGAAGACCACCGACTTCGGAAAGAACGTGGTTGTCGGCAACTACATCTACTCGCTCCTGCTAGGGATGTCAGTGCCCGACGTCAGCGGCAAGGCGATCGCCAACCTCGAGGTTGAGTCGCTGCGGCACGTAGCACCCACCTTCCACGGCGACACGATCTACGGCGAGACCCGTGTCCTGGACAAGGTGGAGTCGAAGTCGAAGAGCGACCGGGGGATCGTGCACGTCGAAACCATCGGCTACAACCAGGACGGCACCATCGTGTGCATCTTCAGCCGCAAGGTGATGGTGCCCAAGCAGTCCTACGGCGACACCCGCGGTGGCGAGCAGCCAGGACGCCCCGAGCCGATTCCTCGCGACTGACGGGGCGTCGATGATTCCATCTCGCCTCATTGAGCGCTTCTACAGCGACATGTGGAATGAGTTCGACGTCTCGGTGCTGTCAGAAATCGCCGCGGAGGCCATCCTCTTCCGCGGCTCCCTCGGTGACGAGACGGTCGGACGCGATGCGCTTGAGTCCTACGTGCGCACAGTTCAGTCGGCGTTCCCGGACTTCTCCAATGAGGTGGTCGAACTCGTGGCGGACGGCTCACGAGGGTTTGCCCGACTCCGCTATCGGGGTACGCACCTCGGTCATCTGGGAACCATTCCCCCCACCGGCCGAGAGGTCACCTACGACGGTGCAGCGCTCTTTCATGTTCAGGAGTCCCAGATCGCCAGCGTCTGGGTGCTCGGCGACCGGCTGGCGCTGCTACAGCAGCTCGGGCATGAACTGCCGTCGACAGTGGGTCGCTGAGTTGAGCTCCGGCATCGTGACCTGGAAGTGGTCCGAGTCGCGAAGCGACGAGCGGACGGGCTAGTCGGTGGCGCGTCCCCTGCGTGACGTGGTCGCCGAAACCCGGGTGGCTGTCTCGATGCTCTTGGCCTTGGAACACCTTGACCCAATGCGGGGCCGATCGCCGTTTCGCGGAGTGGAACACTAGCCTTGACCTCGTAAGGTCGGCTGGACAACGACACCCGCCTCTTGGACGCTTGTCCAGAGACCGAGGATCCCCACACACACCGCAGGTCATGCGACCCGCACCGCACGCAGGAAAGGCCGAACAGCATGACGCCTGAGGAGATTTTGAAGGGTCTGTTTGATGAGACGTTGGTGGGGAATGCTCCTGCGGTGTTGGAGCTGACTAATCAGGGTCTTGGGATGGGGATGGGTCCGGAGACGTTGTTGTTTGAGGCGTTGATTCCGT
>JANLWJ010000122.1:0-2510 GCA_031364455.1 Actinomycetes bacterium
ACGGAATCAACGCCTCAAACAACAACGTCTCCGGACCCATCCCCATCCCAAGACCCTGATTAGTCAGCTCCAACACCGCAGGAGCATTCCCCACCAACGTCTCATCAAACAGACCCTTCAAAATCTCCTCAGGCGTCATGCCACGCCCACCTTCCTGGTGCGCGGACGTTCGGCGGGATCGAGAGCGCGCGAAATGGCCCGCGTCTCGGCGATGAGCAGGCGCCCCACGCCGGCGATGCGGTTTCCCGTGAGCCGCACAGAAGGCCCCGTGACTGACACGGCGGCAACGACCGTGCCGTCGGCGTCAGCGATCGGCGCCGCGACGGCGACGAGTCCAGGCTCGAGCTCGTTGTCGGTCACGGCGAACCCTCTGCGGCGGACGCCTTCGAGGTCGGCCTCGAGGCGCTCGCGCGTAGTGATCGTTCGTTCGGTACGTCGATCGAGGCGCCCGCGGGGAACCTGGACGGCCCCGTAGGCCAGGAAGACTTTGCCGAGTGCCGAGCAGTGGAAGGGAACGTCGCGGCCCACCCAGTTGACGGCGCCAAGCAGGAAGCGCGAGTCGATCTGGGCGATCTGATCGACGGCTGTTGGTCCTGGCACCGCAAGGTTCACGGTTTCGCCCGTCAACTCTCCGAGCCGAACGAGGTGTGGCTGTGCCAGGCGGAGCAAGGCGTCGGCGCGGCCGGAGCCGGCGTACCTCGCCAGTACTGGGCCGGGCCGGACGGAGGAGTCGCTGCCGCGGCGCACCAGACCATGTCGCTCGAGGCTGGTGAGGATGCGCGACGCCGTGCTCTTGGGCAGCTGGGCTGCTGCGGCAAGCTCGGCGAACGGCACAGGGCGGTCGGCCTGCAGGACAGTCACCAGCAGGGTCGACGCACGGTCGACGGCCTGGGTGCCGGTGGGAGGAGGCATGGAGTTCCTGTTCTCGGTCTGATGGTGCTGCGAGACGGGCGTGGAAATGGAACATCAAGTTCTACTATGTGGAACTCAGATTCCACGTTGCGATAGTAGGATTCCGGCACCGGGCGGTCAAGCGATCGCGAGGAGTTCACCCGTCAGAGTTGGAAAGGTGCGCCGATGTTCGTCAACCGCATGCCGCGTTACGAGATCCTTTCTGAGGACTCGATGGCCACGTTGGATCGCGGGTGGCGGCGGATCGTTAGCGAGATTGGGATCGAGTTCCTCAAGCCCGAGGCGCTCGATCTCTTCCGGGACGCTGGCCAAAAGGTCGAGGGTGACAACGTCTTCTTCGACCCGGAGTGGGTTCTCGCGCAGGTGGCGAAGGCGCCGCGCGAGTTCGACATCCAGGCGCGCAATCCGGCCAACACCGTCCACATCGGCGGTGACCATATGGTCTTCTCCAGCGTCTACGGCCCGCCGTTCGTGAGGGACGGTGCGGTACGCCGCGAGGGAACTTTCGAGGACTACCAGAACTTCGCCAAGCTGGCTCAGTCGTTTACCGCGATCGACAGCGTTGGCGGTGTTGTCGCCGAACCGAACGACACCCCACTCGACTCACGCCACCTCGACATGCTCTACGCGACGCTGACGCTCACCGACAAGATGTACATGGGCAATGTCGTGAGCGGGGTCAACGCCCGCGACACGATTGCGATGGGCGAGATCGTCTTCGGTGGCCGTGAGTCGATCGAGCAGACGCCCGCCAGCATCTCGCTGATTAACTGCAACTCACCGTTGCGGTGGGACGACCGCATGCTCGATGCGCAGTTCGAATACTCCGCGGCCAACCAGCCGGTGGTGCTGACGCCGTTCCTGCTCATGGGTGCGATGTCGCCGGTCACGATCCCGTCGGCGCTGGTGCAGCAGATCGCGGAAGCGCTTACCGGTATAGCGCTCTCGCAGCTGATTCGTCCGGGTGCGCCGGTGGTTTTCGGCTCGTTCCTGTCGAACATCGACATGCAGTCCGGCTCGCCGCAGTTCGGCACCCCGGAGTCGGCCATGGGCCTGCTGTGCACCGGGCAGATCGCCCGACACTTCGGGCTCCCATTCCGTGGCGGTGGCGGCCTCAACTCCTCGCAGGTGCCAGATGCACAGGCCGCGTGGGAGTCGCTGATGACGATGATGCCGACGTTCCTGTCCGGCACCAACTTCGTCATGCACTCGGCCGGCTGGCTCGAGGGTGGACTTGTCTCGTGCTTTGAGAAGTACGTCATGGACGTCCAGGTGCTGGAGATCTTGCAGAAGGAGTTCACCCCGCTGGAGATCACCGACGAAGACCTCGCTTTCGACGCGCACCAGGAAGTGGGCCACGGCGGGCACTTCCTCGGCGCCATGCACACGATGGAGCGATTCCGCACCTGCTTCTACCGGCCATGGCTGTCGACGTCAGACAACTTCGAGCGGTGGAGCCGCAACGGCTCGAAGGACACCGCCGCCAGGGCTACCGACATCTACCACCAGAAGATCGAGGAGTACGAGCAGCCGCCCCTCGACGAGTCCATCCACCAAGAGCTCGAGGACTACGTCATCCGACGCCGGGCCGAGCTCGG
>JANLWJ010000128.1:0-3014 GCA_031364455.1 Actinomycetes bacterium
AGGCCATCGACCTGCTCGACCAGCGCAACCAACGAGGAGCTCATGGACTGCACTCTGCCACCCGGGTCTGACAGTCCACTCACGTTCCGCACAGGGTTTCCCCAGACCACACAAAGGCAAACCCACCACCCGGCGAACGCACCCGTCGAACACACTCGACGCTCAGATGTGGAACCCAAAGGGACAGCTCGACGAGCCTCGGCGTCACGCAATGGCGGCGTTGTAGACACGGCGGCGGGGCAGTCCCGTAGAGGCAGAAACTGCGTCGACGGCGTCACGACGGGAGCTCCCGGACGCCTCCAGCGCACGCACTGCGTCGCGAAGCTCGTCGTCGGTCAACTCCGTGGGGACTGCCGAGGCGCCCGCCACAACGACAGTGATCTCACCACGGACGCCGCCAGCTGCCCATGCGGCTAGGTCGGAGAGGCCGCCCCGCCGCACTTCTTCATATGTCTTGGTGAGCTCGCGGCAGACCGCAGCCGCGCGGTCGGCGCCCCACAACTCCGCCATGTCCGCGAGAACATCCGCCAGGCGGTGTGGTGCCTCGAAGAAGACCATCGTGCGTGGCTCGTGGGTCAACCCGCGCAGCCGCTCACGCCGCTGACCTCCTTTGCGCGGCAAGAATCCTTCGAAGCAGAAGCGGTCAACGGGTAGACCCGAGACGGCCAGGGCGGCAAGCGCCGCCGATGGGCCTGGAGCAGTCGTCACGCGGACACCGGCCTCGATGGCGGCCGCTACGAGTCGGTAGCCAGGGTCGCTGACGGAAGGCATCCCAGCGTCTGTGACCAGCAGCACGGTCTGCCCGGCCACTATGCGCTCAACCAGATCGCGGGTTCGCGCTCCCTCGTTGTGCTCGTGGTACGACACCACCCGCCCAGAGATCTCAACCTCAAGGCCAGCAGCCAAACGTCGAAAGCGCCGGGTGTCCTCGGCTGCCACCACGTCGGCACTTTGCAGCAGGGCGCGGAGCCTCGGCGATGCGTCCGAGATGTCGCCGATCGGGGTGGCGGCGAGGACGAGGACACCGAGTTCTTGTTCAGGCACGCCCCGATCCTGACAGGTACCGTCCTGCCTGAGTCACCCGAAGGGACAGTTGACATGCTGTGGCGTCGTTCTGGTGGCAGTCGGCGAGCCTTACGATGCGCAGGTGACCGTGACCGACGCAGAGCTGCCCTTTGGCGGCCCCAAGTCAGCGGTCAACGATTCCGTCGAAGTCGAGGCGCACCGAGCGCGCGTCCGGCGCCGGCTGCTTCCCCCCAAGCCCACTGACCGCGTCGCCGGCTGGGTTGGCGCCATCGCCGTCACCGCGCTCGCCGGCTTCTTGCGGTTCTGGGAGCTCGGCCAGCCCCGGGTCTTCGTCTTCGACGAGACGTACTACGCCAAGGACGCCTACGGCCTCCTCAACCACGGGTATGAGCAGGACTTCGTCGACAAGGCCGACGACAAGATCCTGAGCGGCAATCTCGACGTCTTCTCCGACACCGCCTCGTACGTCGTCCATCCCCCGCTCGGCAAATGGATCATCGCCACCGGTGAGCAGATTTTTGGGATGAACCCATTCGGGTGGCGCGTCGCCGTTGCGGTCCTCGGCACTCTGAGTGTTCTGCTGCTGGCCCGCCTCGTCCGACGGATGACCCGCTCCACCGTTCTCGGGACGATCGCCGGCTTCTTGCTCGCAATCGACGGCCTCCACCTGGTGATGAGCCGTACGGCGCTGCTCGACTTGCCCCTGTCGTTCTTCCTGCTGGCCGCCTTCGGCGCGCTCGTCTTCGACCGTGAGCACGGACGTCGGCGTGCTGCTGCGCGGCTTGAAGGGTTTGAAGGCAGCACCTTCGGACCTGGCCTAGGTTTTCGGCCTTGGCGAATTCTCGCCGGTGTCTTGCTTGGTGCAGCACTGGCCACCAAGTGGAACGCCCTCTTCTTCATCGGCGCATTCGGGCTGCTCAGCGTCTGGTGGGACGTGTCGGCGCGACGCGTTGCCGGCACCCGTAGCCCGTGGCTCGGATCGCTCTCGCGTGATGCCCTGCCGGCGTTCCTTTCCATCGTGCCGACCGCAATCGTCACCTACGTCGTCACCTGGTCGGGGTGGCTGGTTACCAGTGGGGGGTACTACCGATCCTGGGGCAGTGAGAACCCGTCGACGCTCTTCGGATGGATTCCCGACCCATTGCGGTCGCTGTGGCACTACCACGCCGAAGCGTGGCGGTTTCACACCGGGCTGAACAGTGAGCACCCTTACGAGTCACACCCCTGGAGCTGGTTGGTCCAGGGCCGTCCTGTCTCGTTCTACTATCAGGAGTACGGGCGCGGCGAGCTCGGTTGCGACGTCGAACGGTGCGCCCGAGAGGTGCTCGCGGTCGGCAACCCCGTCATCTGGTGGAGCGCTGCCGCTGCCGTGTTGGTGATGGTGTGGCTGGTCATCAGCAAGCGCGACTGGCGGGCCGGAGCCGTCTTGGCGGCACTCGCCGCGGGTTGGTTGCCCTGGTTCTGGTACGCCGACCACAACGAACGCACCATGTTCTCGTTCTACGCGGTCTCGTTCCTGCCGTTCCTCATCATGGCGATTACGATCTGCCTCGGGTTCATCCTCGGCCCCAAGGACGCTTCACCGCGCCGTCGAACCGTCGGCGCCTCTGCCGTTGGCGCCTTTCTACTGCTCGCCACCCTGGCGGCCGTCGCCATGGCGCCACTCTGGATGGCTCAGGTGCTGCCGTACGAAGACTGGCTCGACCGGCTCTTCGGTATCCGGTCCTGGATCTAACCGGTCAGAACTTCCTGACCGGTCGGACCTGCCCCCGGACCCGTTGGCCGCCGGCTACCACCGCCAACCTAGGCTGCTGCCATGCCATCGAACGCCCCACTGTCCTGGACTTCGTGGCTGGCCGCCACCATCATCTTCGGTGCCATCGCGCTGTTGCCAGTCTCGCCGGCGTCCGCACACAGCGAGCTGCTCGAGTCGACGCCGGCCGCCGGCGCCGAGCTCAGCAAGCCCCCCACCGAGGTGCTGCTGATCT
>JANLWJ010000135.1:0-6638 GCA_031364455.1 Actinomycetes bacterium
GCAGGGGGCGGCCGCGCACGATGGCGTGGTGCCCGTCGGTTCGGATGTCGGCGCCGAGCCTGGTGAGCTCGTTGACAAAGGAGAAGCGGGACTCGTAGACGTTCTCGGTGACCATAGCCGTGCCAGATGCCACGGCATTGAGAGCCAGCGCCATCGGCAGCAGGTCGGTTGGGAACCCAGGGAACGGCAGGGTCACGGCGTCCACAGCGGTGGGGCGGCGGTCCATCATGACTCGGAACCCGTCATCAATGCGATCGACGGACGCGCCAGCTGTCACCAGCTTGTCGAGAGCGATCTCGAGGTGAGCCGGGTCGGCATTGTGAACGGTCACGTCGCCGAGCGTCATCGCCGCCGCCATCGCCCACGTGCCGGCCACGATTCGGTCGGCCACCGTGCTGTGACTGACCGGATGCAGTCCGTCGACGCCATTGATGATGACCGTTGACGTACCGGCACCCTCGATCTGGGCGCCCATGTGTCCGAGCATGACGCAGAGGTCGACGATCTCGGGCTCGCGCGCCGCGTTGTCGATCTCGGTACGACCGTCGGCGAGGACGGCAGCCATCACCAGGTTCTCGGTGGCCCCAACGCTCGGGAAGTCGAGCCAGATCGTGGCACCGGTCAGCCGCTTGGCCTTTGCCACGATGAAGCCGTGCTCGTTCTCAACCGTCGCACCCATCTTGAGCAGACCGGCGATATGGAAGTCGAGGGGGCGTGACCCGATGGCGTCCCCACCCGGCAGTGCAACGTCGGCTTCACCCGTCCGAGCCAGCAGCGGCCCCAGGACCGCGATCGACGCGCGCATGCGCCGGACGAGATCGTAGTCAGCCCGATGCTCGATCTGCTGGGGGACGTCGATCGTGACGGTTGCCGCATCGCGGTCACGCTGCACATCGCACCCAAGCCGCCGAAGAAGCTCAGACATGATGGCGACGTCGAGGATGTCGGGCACCTCACTCAGCGTCATGACGCCGGGAGCGAGCAGAGCGGCCGCCATCAGTTTGAGAACTGAGTTCTTGGCGCCGGTCACCCTGACCTCACCGACCAGGCGAGCTCCACCGGTGACGCGGAACCGCTGCGGGCGCGCGATAGCTGCGTTGGCGGTCTCCACGCGCCCATCGTAGGCGGTCCCCTTAGGGTGGCCCTCATGGTCAATCTCACGCGGATCTACACCCGAACTGGCGACGACGGCACCACCGCCCTTGGCGACATGAGCCGGGTGAGCAAGAACGACCTCCGTCTGGTCGCCTACGCCGATGTTGACGAGGCGAACTCGACGATCGGCGTCGTGGTGGCCGCCCCAGGGCTCGATCCCGAGCTCGCCGCCCTGTTGACGCGCATCCAGAACGACCTCTTCGACGTCGGAGCCGACCTCTGCACCCCCGTGCTCGAGAACCCCGAGTACCCTCCGCTGCGCGTCGAGCAGGAGTACGTCGACCGCCTCGAGGCCGCCTGCGACCAGTACAACGAGCTGCTGGAGCCGCTGCGCTCCTTCGTCCTGCCCGGGGGCACGGTCGTGGCAGCACACCTACACGTGGCCCGCACCGTCGTGCGGCGAGCCGAACGCAGCACCTGGGCCGCACTCGCCGAACACGGCGAGTCGATGAGCCAGCTGACCGCCACCTACCTGAACCGGCTCAGCGACCTGCTCTTCATCCTGAGCCGCGCGGCCAACCTTTCAGCGCACGGTGGCGCCGGCGACCTGCTGTGGAAGCCGGGCGGCGAGCGGTAGGACCGCCCATGGCATGAAAGCGGTGGCCCGAACACCAGTCTGGGTGCGGAAACTGTCATCATGACAGCGCTTAGTGCACCCAATCCGCGCCACAAGTGGTCAGCCGCCCAGATCCTGGCGCATAAGGCGCGTCGATGTCACCCGTTCCCAGAACCGGCGTTCTGCAGCATACGGATGCGGCTCTCGAAGTCCTCATGGTTCAGGTAGGCACCACATAGCTTCCGCCCGCCTTGGTACGACGCGCGGCCATGCATGACCCGCCAGTTGTCGAAGAGCATCGCCTCGCCAGGCTCCAGCTGATGGCGCCACTGCAACTGGTGCTGGTTGGAGAGCTCGTCGAACGCCCGGATGGCGTCATAGAAGGCCACCATCTCGTCGGGTGGCAGGAGGAACGGTGCACGGTCGGCATTGTTGAACGAGACCTGGGCGAGGGTGCCGCGGTGATCGTGGCGCAGCACGGGGCGCGCCGCCATTAAGTGAGACCCGTCGCCGATGTACTGACCCGGAACCAGGATGGTCGAGAGGGTCTCGTAGTGCTGTGGCTGGTGCTGCTTGAGCTCCCACGCGACGCGGAAGCTGTCGGCGATCGTCGACTCACCGCCAGTGCCTTCGAAGTACAGGCAGTGCAAGAGCTGCACAGGCGCGTCGTTGGAGTACGTGGCATCGGTATGCGACAGCAGCTCGATGTTGGTATAGGCCGTGTCGGCCTTGCTCATGTCTGCCTCGAACTCCCAGAACCCACCGAAAATGGAGCGGCGGATGTAGGCAACCTTTTCGAGGAGCTCCTTGGTGGCTGCGCCCGTCGCCGGTACACCTGTCGCTAGCGCGAAGCCGTACTGGGCCACCTTGGTGAGCCAGTCGAGCAAGCCTTCGTCGGTGTTCATAATGGCGTCGTAGGGGGTTGCGGGAGTCGCCTTGATCATCTCGGCGTCCCACAGGATCGGCTCGATGCCAAGCGACGTTGACGCCGTCTGCGGTGTGCGGAATCGTGCGAGGAACTCAACGGGGATGGACGACCTGTCGTTGTCGCTCCAGCCGACCGAGACGTCGCCATTGGCCAGTTCGACTGAGCTGGCTGACAGACCACGATCAATCGAGGCCGTATGGATGTTGCGCTGCATGGTGACCGGATGGAACGTCGCCTCGTCGTGGGCGTGGTCGCGCAGCCAGATCCACGGGTAGGTCGTAGTGACGCCGTCGTCCCACGTCACCGTGAGAGCAGCGGACTCGGACTTGTAGTCGGTAATGGTCGCCATGTCCGGATGCTAGCCATCGGGATGCCCGCGCGAAAGTGGTTCTCGCCTCTTGCGCCAGGACGAAACAGTGTGTTCCGCTCCCAGCCGGCTAGATGTGGGCCTCGGCAGCACGCAGCCGAGTCTCGGCCCTGGCCTGATCCGCGCCAAGCGACTCGTCGCTCCCACCACCGTTGCTGGCCCTTTCGAGTGCTGCACGGGCCCGGTCAACGTCGATCTCGTGCGCGAGCTCGGCGATCTCCGCCAGTAGCGAAACCGTGTCGTTCTCGACGGATATGAAGCCCCCATGCACAGCGGCCGACACGACCTCGCCGTCGATCGTCTTGATCAGGACGACCCCGTCGGCCAGCTCACCGAGCACCGGCACATGGCCGGTGAGGATGCCAAGGTCGCCATCGAGGGTGCGTGCAATGACCATCGTGGCCTCGCCGGACCACACAGAACGATCGGCTGCGACCATCTGTACCTGCAGTGTCACTGCACAGTCTCCTTCACGATCGTCTAGAGCCGCCGATCAGGCGAGCTCGGCCGCCTTGCGCTCGACGTCGTCGATGCCACCGCACATGAAGAACGCCTGCTCTGGCAGGTGGTCGAACTGGCCGTCGGCGATGGCGTCAAAGGACGCGAGCGTCTCCGACAGCGGCACCGTCGAGCCAGGCTGACCGGTGAAGGCCTCGGCCACGTACATGTTCTGCGACAGGAAGCGCTGGATTCGACGGGCGCGCCCCACGAGGACCTTGTCCTCTTCGGAGAGCTCGTCGATACCCAGAATGGCGATGATGTCCTGTAGGTCCTTGTAACGCTGAAGGATCTGCTGGACGCGCCGGGCGATCCGGTAGTGCTCCTCACCGATGTACGTCGGGTCGAGGATTCGCGAGGTCGAGTCCAGCGGATCGACAGCGGGGTAAATACCCAACTCAGAGATGGGTCGCGAGAGCACCGTCGTGGCGTCGAGGTGGGCGAACGTGGTGTGCGGCGCAGGGTCGGTGATGTCGTCCGCCGGTACGTAGATCGCCTGCATCGAGGTGATCGAGTGACCGCGCGTCGAGGTGATCCGCTCCTGGAGCTGGCCCATCTCGTCGGCCAGGGTCGGCTGGTAACCAACGGCCGATGGCATCCGGCCGAGCAGCGTCGAGACCTCAGAGCCAGCCTGGGTGAAGCGGAAGATGTTGTCGACGAAAAGCAGCACGTCCTGCTGTTGAACGTCACGGAAGTACTCGGCCATGGTCAGGGCCGTGAGGGCGACGCGGAGACGCGTGCCGGGGGGCTCGTCCATCTGCCCGAAGACCAGAGCAGTCTTCTCGATGACGCCCGACTCAGTCATTTCACCGAAGAGGTCGTTGCCCTCACGGGTGCGCTCCCCGACACCGGCGAAGACCGAGACACCATCGTGGTCCTCAGCGACGCGGTAGATCATCTCCTGGATGAGGACCGTCTTGCCGACACCTGCACCACCGAACAGACCGATCTTGCCGCCTTGCACGTAGGGCGTCATCAGGTCGACGACCTTGATGCCGGTCTCGAACATCTGTGTCTTCGACTCGAGCTGGTCGAAGGGCGGCGCCTGCCGATGGATCGGCCAGCGCTCGGTGATGTCTAGCGACGCAGTCGGAACATCGAGTGACTCGCCGAGCGTGTTCCACACGTGTCCCTTGGTCACGTCACCAACAGGCACCGAAATCGGCGAACCGGAGTCCTTGACCTCGGCGCCGCGAACCAGTCCGTCGGTCGGCTGCAGCGACACCGCACGGATCATGTTGTCGCCGAGGTGCTGCTCAACCTCAAGGGTGAGTGTGTGTGTCTCGCTCTCGCCCTCGCCCGAGCTGAACGACACATCTACGCTCAACGCGTTGTAGATGCCCGGCATCGCGTCCGGTGGGAACTCCACGTCGACAACTGGACCGGTGACGCGGGCGATGCGGCCCACTCCGGTGCTCGCCAGTGCGTCCTGGGTGTCCGAGACGATGGTCATGTTCTCACTCACTTCCCGCGGTAACAGACGACAGTGCGTCGGATCCACCGACGATTTCACTGATCTCCTGGGTGATCTCCGCCTGGCGGGCCTGGTTGGCCTGACGGGTCAGGTTCTTGATGAGCTCGTCGGCATTGTCGGTCGCGGCCTTCATGGCCCGACGACGCGCCGCGTGCTCGGACGCTGCTGACTCCAGCAGCGCGGTGTAGATAACGGTACGGACGTAGCGCGGCAACAGTGCATCGAGCACTGCGTCCGCAGATGGTTCGAAGTCGTAGAGAGCAGTGAGCTCCTTACCAGCTTCTTCCTGCTCTTCCACGACTTCCAGTGGCAGGATCCGTCGAACGCGGACCTCCTGCGACACCATGTTCTTGAAGCCGGTGTAGACAATGTGGATCTGATCAGCCCCGCCCTCTTCGGTCGGGCGCAGGAACCGCTCGAGCACGGCATCTGCGATCTGTGTCGCGTGTTCGTAGGTAGGCTGGTCCGAGATTCCGGTCCACGCCCGGGCGACCGTTCGCCCACGGAACCGGAACCACCCCTCGCCCTTGCGCCCGACCACGTAGGGCACGACCTCGTACCCCTCCTCCAACAGCAGGTTGCCCAGCGACTGGGCCTCGCGAATCGCATTGGACGAATAGGCACCAGCGAGTCCGCGGTCAGCAGTGACCACCACCATGGCCGCACGATTCTGGTGCTTCTGCGCAGCCAGCAGCGGGTGGTGGTCGATCGACACCGCGTTCGACGCGGCGGCGGTGAGCGCCCGGCTCAACTCGATCGCATAGGGACGCGTTGCGTTGAGCCGGTTCTGAGCCTTGACGATGCGCGAGGCGGCGATGAGCTCCATCGCCTTGGTGATCTTCTTCGTCGCCTGGACAGAGCGAATCCGTCGGCGAACGACCCTTAACTGCGCACCCATGTCAGATAGCCTCTTCCCCGCCCGTCGACAAGGTCACTTGACCTTCTTGGTGATCTGGGTTGGGTCGATCTCCTGCTCTTCAAGAGCCTCAACGGGAACATCCTTGACGAGCAAATCACCCGAGGTGGTCGTGAACTGCGACTTGAAGGAGTCGATCGCTTTCTCGAGCTCGGAGACCGTGTCGTCACCGAGCACCTTGGTCTCACGAATGACGTCGAAGACTCCGGCGTGGCTCGCGTGGATGTAGTCGAGGAACTCGGCGTCGAAGCGCTTGATGTCCTCGACCGGTACCTCGTCGAGCTTGCCGGTGGTCCCGCTCCAGATCGAGACGACCTGACGCTCGATTGACTGCGGCTGGTACTGCGGCTGCTTCAACAGCTCGACGAGCCGGGCACCGCGCTCGAGCGAGGCCTTGGAAGCCTTGTCGAGGTCAGAGCCGAACGCGGCGAACGCCTCGAGCTCACGGAACTGAGCCAAACTCAGCCGCAGGTTTCCGGCCACTGAGCGCATGGCCTTGACCTGGGCGGAGCCGCCGACTCGGGAGACCGAGATTCCGACGTTGATCGCCGGACGAACACCGGAGTTGAACAGGTCGGTCTCGAGGAAGATCTGGCCGTCAGTGATCGAGATGACGTTGGTCGGGATGTAGGCCGACACGTCGTTGCCCTTGGTCTCGATGATCGGCAGGCCGGTCATCGAACCGGCACCGAGCTCGTTAGAGAGCTTGGCGCACCGCTCGAGGAGCCGCGAGTGCAGGTAGAA
>JANLWJ010000147.1:0-1990 GCA_031364455.1 Actinomycetes bacterium
GCAGCTCGCCGCTCTTGGTCGGGTAGGCACGCCGGTCGGCCGTCACCGCGGCGATCCTGGCGTCCCCCAAGGCGTCGTCGGGCAGAACGACGATTTGTTCAGGGTTGGGTGCTGCCTCGTAGACCGCCTGCGCCCGGGCGAGCAGGTCGCTGTCGAGCTGGTCGTAGAGCTGCGCGCGGACCGTAAGGTAGATCCCGAGCGTGGTGACGGCCACAGCGATGGCCACGGCGGCCGCGGCGAGGACCGCGATGCGCGCCCGGAGCGAGAGGCGGCGCCTACCGCTGCCGGAGATCGTCGTCACGCGTCTCCCTCACGAAGCACGTAGCCGACCCCGCGCACGGTGTGGATCAGCCTTGGCTCGCCGCCAGCCTCGGTCTTCCGGCGTAGGTAGCCGACGTACACCTCCAGCGAGTTCGCCGACGTTGGGAAGTCGTATCCCCACACCTCGTCGAGGATCAACTCGCGGGACAGGACGCGGCGCGGTCGCTGCACGAGCACCCAGAGCAGCTCGAACTCGGTGCGGGTGAGGCTGATCGCGCGCTCACCTCGCCGCACGGTTCGCGTTGCGGGGTCGATCGTGAGGTCGACGAAGGTCAGCGACTCGTCGACCTGAGCGTCATCGGTGGTGGACTTCGTTCGGCGAAGCAGAGCCCGGATGCGGGCCAACAACTCTTCGAGGGCGAACGGTTTCGGCAGGTAGTCGTCGGCCCCGGCGTCGAGGCCGAGCACACGGTCACCGACCTCGACCCGGGCGGTGAGAATGAGGACCGGTACGTCGCTGCCGGATGCCCGGATTCGGCGGCACACCTCGAGACCGTCGATTCCTGGCATGTTTACGTCGAGTAGGACGAGATCGGGTACTGGGGTGCTCGAAGCGGTCAGCGCTTCGCGGCCGTCGGAGGCGAGCGTCACCTCATAGCCGTTGAACGACAGGGATCGGCGGAGCGATTCACGAACTGCAGGGTCGTCGTCGGCCACGAGGATGCGCACGCGCACAGTCTGCACTCTCTTGACTGGGGGCGTACCTTGATCCCATGGCTGAGCCTAAAGATGCGGAGGATCCGGCCAGGGCCGAAGGTCGTCGCCGCTTCGGTCGGCTGCCCGATCCCATTGACGCGGACGACATGGTCGAGACGGTGCCGGAGCCACCGCCCGTCGAGCAGGGATTCGACCCGAACTCCGACGCAGTACGCAGGTTCGGCATCCCACTCTGAGCCGGACGGTGGCGTAGTCAGCAGGTCGCTACGCTGGCCCAGGGCGCACCCGGATCCGGGCGGCACACCTGCGGATAATCAGGAGTCGGCAGTGAGCGACGTACGTCAGTCGGAGTCGGGGTTCCCGATCGAGCCCGTCTACGGACCCGACGCCCTTGCCGATTGGGATCCTGCCGAGCAGCTCGGCAATCCAGGCGCGTTCCCCTTCACCCGCGGTGTCTACCCCAGCATGTACACGGGGCGGCCGTGGACGATGCGTCAGTACGCCGGGTTCGGCACCGCAAGAGAGTCCAACGATCGTTACCACAAGCTGCTGGCCGCTGGAACGACTGGACTGTCGGTTGCCTTCGACCTTCCGACCCAGATGGGGTACGACTCCGACCACCCGGTCGCCTCCGGCGAGGTCGGCAAGGTCGGGGTCGCGATTGACTCGATCGACGACATGCGAGTGCTCTTCGACAAGATCCCGCTAGACCAGGTGACGACGTCGATGACTATCAACGCGCCAGCCGGAGTTCTGCTACTGCTGTACCAACTGGTTGCAGAGGAGCAGGGCGTTGACGTAGCCAAGCTCGGTGGCACCATCCAGAACGACGTGCTCAAGGAGTACATCGCCCGCGGCACCTACATCTACCCGCCGGCGGCATCGCTGCGGCTGATCACCGACATCTTCCAGTACTGCCAGGCAGAGCTCCCCCAGTGGAACACCATCTCGATCTCGGGTTACCACATGGCTGAGGCGGGGGCCACGCCCGCGCAGGAGATCGCCTTCACTC